>NZ_JBJMLX010000467.1:0-17580 GCF_045805085.1 Niastella sp. | reverse complement strand
ACCGGAGCTCAAGGCAACCGGCAGGGCATACAACATATCTTTTGTATCGCGTGTATAGTATTCAACCGTGAAATAGGCTTTGCCATTCAGCGCTTCTCCATCTAATCCCAGGTTGGTTTCATATACGGTTTCCCAATGCAGGTTGGGGTTAGGAATGGCATTAACCGTTACGCCAATATCCAATGGGCCACCGGGTGCAAAATTCGCGCCTGACAGCGAACCTAATCCATTGGGACCGGCAAAAGAACTATACGCAGCAACATAGGTATAAGGCGGAATATTGCTGTTACCCAGCGTACCATAACTGCCACGCAATTTTAAGCGGCTCAGCGTTGATCTTAAAGGCGTAAAGAAGTTTTCTTCGCTGATATTCCAGCCGGCCGAGAAAGCACTGAACACGCCGCGTTGTTTGTTGGGCCCGAATACCGTGAAGTTGGCATCCTGCCGTACGGAACCCGTGAGATAATAGCGGCCTTTATAATTATAGTTGACCCTGCCAAAAAATGATTTTATCAAACCCTGGTTATCATCTTTACCTCCTACCGTAGCGGAGGATTGAGACGTTTGTACAAAGGAATAACCAGGCCTTCCTACATAACTCTGAAAGGCGTTGATGTTGCGATATTTGTTGGTGATCTGTTCAAACCCGGCAATGGCATTGATGGAATGACCGCCGAAGGTTTGGTCATATGTCAACACGTAGTTGGTCAATAGCTGGCTGCTTTTGATAGCTGTGCGCGTGAGCGAGTTCACATTGTTTACCACCTGGCCAAAATCATAGGCGCCCTGGTAATAGTCCTGTGACTCTTCATAATACGCATAACTGATATTGGTCCTGAAAGAAAGATGCAATGGCAGCTTTACTTCTGCATATACATTTCCCTGCAGGTTATTTTTAAAATTGAGGGCATCGGCCGCGTTAGCAGCGCCTACCGGGTTAGGACCACCGAACTGTAAACCGCCGTAACCGGGTGGCACTATGCCGTAACTGCCGTTGGCGTTTTTAATGGGAATGATGGGCAATGTTCTGAACGGGGCATTATGCAATTGCGCCTCGCTACCCACCGGCGGTCCTGTTTTCCGTTGTGATAAAGACAATTGTTCCCCTATCTTTAAAAAGGGCGTGAGTTTATATTCCGTATTGATCCTTGCGCCACCAATGTTAGAATAGTTCTTTATATAGATCCCTTTCTGCTTATTATAAAACCCAGACAGCAGGTAATTCACCACGGGGGAAGAACCGGCGATAGACAGGTTATAATTCATTTCCGAGGCATCGCGATACAACGCATCCGTCCAGTCGGTATTGGCCAGCGTATCGGTATGAGTAGCCCCGGCAAAAAAGGTGGAGTGAATAGTGTTCTGGAGGTTGATGTATTGGTCTTTATTCAGCAGGGTAATAAGCTTTGGTTTGGTAACGCCGCCCCGTGCATTGATGTTTATAGCAGGTTTGGCGGAAACTCCTTTTTTAGTAGTGATAACGATCACCCCGCCGGCAGCAGCAGAACCATAAATAGCAGCGGCGCTGGCATCTTTCAAAATGTCGATGGTGGCAATATCCTGCACATTGAGGTTGTCGCCATTGGTGCGAACCCCGTCAACAATATACAAAGGTGTTGGCTGGTGCAGGGAAGAAAGCCCGCGGATGATGATGGTGGAACCGGCATCGGGACTGCCGGACGATTTGATGACCTCTACCCCTGCTACCCTGCCCTGCAACGCATCGGTAACATTGGTAACAGGCATGTTCTTGATGGTCTCTCCTTTTACGGAACCCACCGCACCGGTTACATCCGCTCGTTTCTGGGTGCCATAACCCACTACTACGATTGATTCAAGACTTGATTCGGTTGTTTTCAGCACAATGTCGGGCTGGTTACTGCCTTTGGCCAAGGGCACTTCTTTTGTTTCATAGCCAATATAGGAAACCACGAGGGCGTTCACCCCTTCGGGCACCGCCAATTCAAATTTTCCTGATGCATTGGTGGTTGTGTTGTTTTTGGCGCCTTTTGTCATTATTGTCGCGCCCGATAATGGAGCGCCTTTTTCATCTGTTACAGTGCCGGTAACAGACCTGGGCTGGGCATAACTGATTTGACAAACCAGTAGCAATACAAAGCCGCACCACAGGTGGAGAAGCAATCGCTTTCTTTGCATAAACGGTTAAATTTTGGATTGAGATGAAATGAATGTTCTTGCAAGCGAAGTCAAAAAAAGAACAAGCCGCGCCGGTAAGCAAAATATATAGCTAAAGTATAGGAAATAGTACCCGAAAAGCGGCTAATCAATATTGTAAGTAATTTACAGGCAGTATGTTATGAACATATGTTTTTTACAAAAATATATTCATGAATAAGCAGGGTCGGTCGCTTTTTAAAGGGAGCTCACCCTGTCACATGATAGCTTAATCGATAGTTTTAATTTGCATGATCCTTTTTTCAAACTCTTCATTCGGCACTACTGATTTGTTCCGGATGCGGGTTTTGTAAGTGTTGATAGTATTGATGGAATATTGCAGAATGTGCGCGATCTTTTCATTTTCATGAATACCCATGCGGGCCAGGGCAAAAATGCGCAGATCGGTATTGAGCAGTTCATTATCCTCCAGTTCAATGCGGTCTTCTTCTTTAAATAATTCGTTGAACTCAGCCACAAAATTGGGGAAGAGTTTCAAAAAGGCGCGGTCGAAATGTTTCAGCAGTTCTTCTTTTTCCCTTTTCAGGTTGATATTATTTACCAGGAACCGGATCTCATCAAATTTACGGTCCGTTAGTTTCTGATCGATGGATTTCTTGAACCGTTCAATCTTGTCGAAAAACTCCGAGTTAACATTAAAGAAATAGCCTATATACTCTTCTTTGATCTTATTGGCGTCGTTCAGCTTTTCATTGGTTTCCGACAGGCGCCTGTTCGCCTCCTGCATGTTATGATGCGCTTCCAGAATGGCTTTCTGCGCCCGCTTTAATTTTTCCAGTTGTTTGAACACAATAATAATAAGGGCGATCACCAGCAACAGCAAAAAGGTAACCAGTCCGGCATACCAAAGCAGTTTTGTTCTTTGTTGTTCTACCATGGCATATTTCTGCGCTTCTATCAGGGGCAGCACATCGCCCACCTGTACTTTTCGCTGGCGGGCGCCAAAGAACACCGCATCGGAAAACGCCTGGTTAATGCATATGGATGCATTTTTAATATCGGCCTTCTTATATAATAAGGTAGAAAGAATAAATGCTGCAGAAGTTTCCCTGGTGCTGGATTGTACATCAGCGATCATGGCCTTGATGAGCAAAATAATAGCCTGGTCATTATCGCCATTTTGAATATACAGGTCGCTCAGCGTGGAAGCAGTGATGGCTATCTGGTGCGGAGTAAGACCCGGACGGGCCATCAATTGATCAAAATTCCGTTTGGCATCTATGCGATTACCCGATTTCAATTCTTTCAGTCCTTCGTAATACAGGTAGTCGTGTGAGTTTTTATCCCAAAGCGCCAGGGCAGAATCGATGTACTGGGCGCCTTTTTCAATGTACCGGGGCGTATGGTACTGATCTTTATCATAATCGCCCAGGTCGTAATAATACCTACCCATCAGGGCATAGTATTCCGCCCGGCAACTGTCGGGCACGGCGCTGATCTGAATGGCAGAAAGGGAATCGAGCGTTTCTTTATACATCCCCGATGACAGCATGGAAAACCCCATTTTAATGCGGGCATAATTGATCAGGCTCGGCTCATTGAGGCGAAGCGCCACGACCAGCATTTTTTTGGCGTAGTTGTAAGCAGAATCAAACTGAAATACCCGGTAAGCGCTGTACAGGTTTTCGTAAGCTTTAAATAAAGCGGGCAAATTGTTAGTATTGGTAGCGGCCAGTAATTTTTTGAATGAATCGATCTCGTCCTGCTTTTTTTTGTCGAATGCAGGCTGATGTGCTAAAACTTCATTCAATTGTTTCAGGGAACGGACCAGCGAATCCGTTTGGGCATATTGGTTACAAAAAATGAACAGGCAGGCTAATAACAGCAGCAATTTCTTCATATGATCGTTATGGCAAATCAGGCTTTTATCAAAACTAAAGAAGATAGGGAGCAAATCCAAATCGGCATTTCCCCCACTACATTGTTATATTCCGGTTATATTCAAAAAAACCAATCGTTGTATTAATTGCCTGATTAACACAAGGCTTTTTGTATAAAAACACCTGACTTTTCCCCAATTTTGTAAAATACTATTATACTTTTTGGCTTTGGCCTGTCACTTGATTAGTTTACACGCCTAACGTTTAACGCGTTTCGCATTTTGCATTTTGCGCTCACCCCGTATACCCCCTATTACATTCATTCAACACTTTCTTTATCTGAGCAGGTTGCTAAAACTATAGCTCCCTGAGCAAATGATCATTGCCATATCATTAAAACACCGGCCAGGTGCAGGCTATCCTATGCGGTTAGCCGAACGGGCCATAAAACCAGATCCATTTAATTATGAAAAAAATTCTATTTCAATTTGCTTTACTATTGGCCTGTCAGGCGCCGATCTGTCTGCTGGCGCAAAGCGATGGACTGCCCAGGGGCGCCAGCAACATGCCTTATACCCGGTATGAGGCGGAAAACGGCAGTATGGGTGGAAGCGCTTCTTTGCAATCATCCGTGCAGTTTGTTCAAACGGACATCGCTTCTGAGGCTTCCAACCAAAAATATGTAAGCCTGCCTGCCAATGGCTCTTACGTACAATGGAAAACAACTGCCGCCGCCCGGGGCGTAAACCTGCGTTTTACCATGCCCGATAACAACTCCGGCACCGGGCAAACCGGATCTTTGAGCCTGTATGTAAACAACGTGCTGGTAAAAACAATTGACCTTAGCTCTTACTGGGCGTATCAGTATTTTGATGTGGGTGGTGAAGGCGATCCCTACCAAACGCCCCACACCAAAACTTTTATGCGTTTTGATGAAGTGCATTTTACGGTTACCAATACCATCAATTCAGGTGACACCATTAAAATTCAAAAAACAAATGGTGATGGGTTGACCTACGGGGTTGATTTTATTGAGCTGGAACCAGTGCCTGCAGCCATTGGACTGCCTGCAGGTTATGTAAGTGTAACTGATTTTGGTGCGGTGGCCAACGACGCCAACGATGACTATGCGGCTTTTAATAACTGTATTGCAGCCGCCAAAACGCAGGGTAAAAATGTATATATCCCCGCCGGCCGTTTTTTATTAAGCGATAAATTATTGCTGAATGTGACCAACATGAAAATAACCGGCGCGGGTGTTTGGTATACGCAGGTATATTTCTCCACCGATAAACAGTTTTATGGCGGCATAATGTCCCGAAGCAGCGGCGTGGAAATTTCCAACTTTACCATGGGTACCGCCAACAACGACCGGTTAAAATATGATGAACCCAATCCGCGCGACGGACAGAAATACAAAATCTATAAAGGCTTCATGGGAACCTATGGCACCGGTTCGGGTATTCATGATATTTGGGTTGAACATTTTGAATGTGGTTTCTGGATCGGAGGATATGATGCTCCCTATCCTGTAGATGTTACCCGCAACCTTACCATTAGTAACTGCCGCATTAGAAACAATTACGCAGATGGCGTTAATTTCTGTATAGGAACATCAAGCTCTACAGTAACCCAATGCAGCCTGCGCAATAATGGCGATGATGCACTGGCCATGTGGCCTGCCAGTGATGTACAGGGTTCGGTGCAGGAACGCAACAATACCTTCAGTAATAATACTATTGAAAACAACTGGCGGGCAGGCAGCATTGCCATTTTTGGCGGTACCGGTCACCAGGTGCATCACAATTACATTAAAGATGGCGTGGCCGGTTCCGGCATTCGTTTTACCAATGATTTTGCTGGTTTTGGTTTCGAGTATCCTGGTGATGTTACACATTTTTATGAGAACACTGTCGAAAACTGTGGTACCAGTTACGATCTGTGGAATCAGATGCGGGGCGCTATTGAGTTTTTTGCAGGGTCCGGCATCTTTAACATGCAATTCGATAACACCACCATTCTTAATTCACAACGCGATGCCATTCGCATCAGCGGCAGCAACCTGCATGATATTGTATTTACCAATACCACCATCATCGGCACCGGTAAAGATCCGGTGACCCGGGATGTACCGGCAGACGTATATGGCGGTTTTGGCATTTATTGCGATGCCAATTCGCAGGGCATGACGTTTAACAACCTTTCAGTTACCGATGCTGAATCGGGCACCTATATAAATCGCAACCCTTCTTTCCAGCTTATTTTTCAAAACGTAAATGTGCCGGTGACCGGAGTAAGTATTAGTCCGGCGGGCGATACAACCCTGGCGTTGAACCAAACGGTTCAATTAACACCGGTGATTATTCCCGCCGACGCTACCAATAAAACGGTAAGCTGGAGCAGCAGCAACACGTCCGTAGTTACCGTTGATGCTTCCGGCAAAATTACCGCCGTAGGTACTGGTTCAGCCACTATTACGGTTACATCAGGCGACGGCAATAAAACGGCCACTAAAAATATTACGGTTAGTCCGGCCGTAAATATAAAAGCCACCGATGAAACAGCCGGTGAAGGTGGCAATACCGGTTCTTTTACCATTAGCACAGCCGGTATTACGCAGGCGGCTACCATACACTATGCCGTTAGCGGTACCGCAACAACAGCCGATTATACGGCTAACCCGGCTTTGAGCGGTACTATTACCCTGACACCTTCGCAGCTTTCCCAAACCATTACCATTTCACCGGTGGATGATACTCAGTTTGAGGGTGCAGAAACCCTAAGGCTTACTCTGTTGCCGGGCACCGGTTATAAACTGGGGCCTGATACAGTAGCGGTGATTACCATCAACGATAATGACAACCCACCCTGTACCGCACCGGTTATCGGGCTGGTAAATGGTACGCCACCTGTGATCGATCAAAATATAGAAGCCGCCTGGGGTTCAGCTCCCGCCACCAACATCAACCAGGTAGTGCTGGGTAGCCGGCCTGCAGATTATAGCGGAAAATGGCGTGCACTGTATGATAACAATAACCTGTACCTGCTGGTAGAAGTAAACGATGCTACCCGCATTAACGATTCCGGCCCCAGTTGGTGGGAAGATGATGTGGTAGAAATATTCATCGATGGCAATAACAGCAAAGGCGCCAGCTACGACGGTGCCAATGATTTTCAGTTTGGCTTCCGGTGGAACGACAATACCGTACACACCGGCGGCAACTCAGTAGCCAATACTACGGGGATCAATTTCAGGATGTACGCCACTGGTTCGGGCTATACTGCTGAAATTGCCATTCCCTGGACAACCATAGGAGCTACTCCTGCAATTGGTAAAGCTATTGGCCTCGATGTGCAAATAGACGATGACGACAATGGCGGCACCCGCGATGCCCAAACAACCACCTTTGCCACCAATACGACTGCATTTCAAAATCCATCGGTCTTTGGTACCGTGTATATGACCAGTTGTAATGGAAGCGTGAACCAGCCACCCGTTGCCAATGCAGGCGCCGATACCAGTCTGGATGCAGGTACTACCAATGTTACGTTACATGGCACCAGCTCCGACCCCGAAGGCAATGCAGTTACCTATAGCTGGACGCAAGTAAGCGGACCTGCCGTTACCATAACAAACGCCAATACCGCTAATCCCGTTATATCCGGTCTGACAGATGGCAATACCTATGTATTTCAATTAACCGTAAGCGATGGTACATTAACCGCTACCGATAATGTATCAGTAGCCGTGCCTGACTCGGCTAATGTGGTACATAGCTACCCTGCCAATGGCACTATCACTATTGATGGCGTGCTAAACGAGGCAGCCTGGAAGCTGAATAACAGCGCCGTCAAAAACGTGATCGGCACCGCAAATAACAACGTTACTTTTGGCGCTTTATGGGATAACAACAATCTGTACATAGCGGCCAAAGTGCTGGACAATACGCTTAACAATGATTCGCCCGATCCCTGGAACAATGATGCCATTGAAATATTCATCGATGCCAATAATAACAAACTGACTACTTACGATGGGTTCGATAACCAGTTTATAAAAGCCTGGAACAACAGCTCGTTGTTCAGCAAAACGGCTGTTAACAGTGTGCAACACGCATGGGCGGCCATCAGCGGCGGTTATACGATCGAGCTTAGTATTCCCTGGTCGCAATTAGGAATTACCCCCACGGCAGGTAAACAAATTGGCTTCGATATTGCCAATGATGACGATGACAATGGCGGCGACCGCGATGCTCAGGCAGTATGGATGGGCACTAGTAACAATTACCAGAACACGTCGGCTTTTGGTACACTCACGCTTGAAAGCGCGGCAACAGCCCTGGTGAATAACCTGGTTGCACAAAGTTTGCGTGTAGACAATGAAAACAACATGCAGGTAGTGCCCAACCCGGTTAGCAATGGAAGCGCCACCGCTATCATCTCGGGCAGCAGCGAAACAGGGATCATTAAGGTTTTCGATCTGGCTGGTCACCTGGTATATACTGCCAAAGGCCAGCTACGCATTCCCCTGTATTTACAAACCCTGCCAAAAGGATTGTATATGGTGCGGTTTGAATCAGGCACGAGGTTTATCAATAAAAAGCTGTTGATAAAGTAATTAATATGACATATCAATAGAATATAACTGCGTCCCGGTAAATTGGGACGCAGTTTTGTTATCACCATTTAAATAGTTATTTGTGTAAGGGCGAGTCATTTTGCGAGTCATTTTGCGTGTTATTTACGCAAATTTTGGCTATCCCAACATAGCACCCTAAATTTGCGTATAACAAACGCAAAATAAGATGAAAGTCCTTACCCCGCCACATGAAATGATTGTAGATAATCAGGTAGTTGTATTCCTGGCCGGTTCCATTGAGATGGGCATAGCCAAAGAATGGCAACAATTGGCGATTGACCTGTTTGATTCCATGATTCCCGAAGAGAAAAAGGCGGACTATCTTCTACTAAACCCCCGCCGGCCCGACTGGGATCCCAGTTGGAAACAGGAAATCGACAACCCGCCCTTCTATGAACAGGTGAAATGGGAACTGAAGGGTTTACAACAGGCTGATCACATACTTGTTTACTTCGACCCCGCCACTAAATCACCCGTATCGTTACTGGAACTCGGCGCCTTCCATAACAAAGCAATTGTTATTTGTCCCCAGGGATTCTGGAGAAAAGGAAATGTCGACATCTTTTGTGATGTATTTAACGTAAAACAGGCGCCTGACCTAAAGTCAGCGGTAGCATTGATTGTTGGTGAGAGGTGATAAGGTTTGATATCAGTCCATTTTTAATGCTTTCTTTATTGCTGTTACTTTATTGGGCGTATTCAATCCCTTTTGCAGATCCTCTATAGTGAGGTTGTTTGATCTGCTTTTGAACAGGTATGTTTTAAAAAGGTGTTTGTTTGCTTCCAGACTAAAATTCTCCCTGTGCGTTTCTAACAGTTCTTTAGTAAGATCATCAAGGTGGGCTTTGATAGGTACATAGGAATGTATCAACTCGTTTTTCCAGTTCCTAATACCATTCAAATAATTTACGATTTCGGCATTCTCAATATAGGCAAGCTTTTCCAACTGCTTATCTATTTCGGCAAATGGCATCTCATGCCAGTTCTTAGCCTTTAAAACAGGTATTTGCCAGGTCTTTTGTTGATCTTTCCAATAATCGGCATTTGCTTTTACCTGGTGTATTTTAAATCCTGGCAATTCAATGGCTGTTAAATAATTTCCATGACAGGCGCCGGTATCAATACCATACGTGTTATTGGTTATTTTAGGTTGGTCTCCTACTACATGATGTCCATAAATAACAGGCTTTTTTCCTGTATAAAATTCCGTCCAGAATGTACCTTCCGGATATTTCTTTTCAAGATATTTGTCGCCGGAGGTAGAGCCACACAACACTTCCTGCTTTTGATCTGTAAGTTCTTTATCGTGCTCAAAAAAAGCATGAATAATTATAGCTTCTTCGGTCTCATAATAATAGCCAAGTCCATCCAGCCATTTCAAAAATCCATCATACTCGTTGCCAAACTGAACTTTCACAATTTCCTGCGCGTAGCTCAGTATTTTGTTCTGATGTTTCCTTTCGTGATTCCCTATTAACACCACACTATTTGGCCGGTTCAAGAAGTATTCATATACCTCCTTTGATTTATTTCCCCTATCGACAATATCGCCAAGGGAAATAAGCAGATCATCCGCTGTTAAGCCCACCTTTTCTACCAGTTCCATCAATTCATCATAACAACCATGAATATCTCCAATAATAAATTTTCTCATAGGGTCGTATTCTATCAATTGCAGCCAAGATAGAAATTTTACTCAATTATCCATAGCAGCATTATTTTCCCTTTCGTTCATACCTGCCCATAATGACTCCCTCAGCAAGAATATGCGATTCCATGGCTTTTCTCAGACTTTCTTTGAAAGTATGGGGCGGCAGATCGAGTTCGATATCCAGGGCATATACATGAAAATAATAACGGTGAGAACCTTTTGGTGGACAAGGTGGATGGTAACCGGTTTTACCTGCAGAGTTAGTGCCCGAAATACCAGGGAGGGTATTTTCCTCTATGAGATCTTCAGGTTGTATATTCCACATCAGCCAGTGATCGAATACACCGCCGGGCGCATCAGGATCTTCGACAATGAGCGCGAGTGTTTCTGCATCATCCGGAATATTATTGATTGTCAATGGCGGATTGATGCCTTCTCCATCGCAGGTATATTTAGCGGGAATATTACCATCATCTTCAAATGCAGTGCTTGAGAGTTCAAGCTGCCGGATTGCTGTTGTTGCCATAAATTCAGTTTCCTTAAAGGCATCAATTCATCTGCCATTTTAAAATCCGGAGGAAACACCCATTTAGGCGTTTTAGTTCTACACAATTAGGGCAAAATATCGCCAGGTGCACGATAATGAAACAAAACACTTTTTCTCTATCTTCGTCCCATACCAGGAAGGCATTAAAAATAGTTCCCCATGCAAAAGTTCGTAATTCTACTAACTTATTCTGTCAGCCTGCTTTTAGTTTCCTGTGAAGCAAATGATTACCCATACGTAAGAATAAAAACGCCAACAAACAGGCAGGTTTTTAATGCTCCCGAGGTAATAAGAATATCTGCTGAGATGCAGTCTGGAGATGCATTGTCAAATGAATGGTTAGTAGTAACAAAAATTAACGCTTCACATGATAGCATAATAATAAACAATAGAGGCCAGGGATTTCAAGGGAATAGAATGTATCATTTAGTTGATAGTTTTATCAGTGAACCTGCTGCACAATACAAAATTCTTGCGGGTGCCACTGGGGGCGCCGGGCCGAGCTATGATAGTATTTTCATAAGCACAAATTAATATCACCCGGGCATATAATACAACGCTTCAGGCCTGAAGCGCATTACCGGCTGGCAATAGCATAACCCCGACTGCCTGTTATGTTCTGCCTGGATGATTACACGTGGCTTTTCTATCATTACACTTTTCTGTGGCTGTTTTACCTGCATACGCTGTTCCTGCAGCATCCGTTCATAGGGCGTCATGCGTTGTTCGCGGGTTAAGCCTTCAACAGGCGCTTTTCTTATTTTGCGAAGGAAAATAAACAGTCCGATCAGAAAACACACAAAGACGATCAGGCCTCCCCGTAAATTTATGGTTTCATAACCGGGATATGGAAGATGAATATCTGCATTTATCCCCATTGAGTTGATACCAGTTAATACCTGCGTGGTGAGCCGGTTCTGAACCAGGTAATAGATCAGTCCGCCTGCCAGCGTACAACACAATAAAACAAGCAATCCGGTAAACGCAGCGCTTACCCGCTGCAGTACATGCCGCCTCGAAGGAGAAAATATAATCACTAACGTATATAGAAGAAAGAACAGGGCCGGCGCCACGATCATATCAATGTCAACCGGCAGCCGAACAGGAATATCCAGGAATACAAGGCTCGGACTGATCTGAACCCGCCCTGCAATGGTGGGAAATTGTTTGGCCACCAAATACTGGCCCGGGATAATACAAAGAACAAGTAATACAAGCACAATGGCTACTGTGGGAAATTGCCGTTGCTTCCCTTGACAAACATCCATAAAATAATTTTTAACAAAATGAATTGGCGACAAGGTGGCTAAAAGGTCTTTATGAATATTCCCAGGGTACAGCACGCAGTATTATGCGCAGGAATTGTAAAACACAAGTTCTATGCCCCAAAATCTTTTTGATAAGGCTTACCAAATTATTATGAATTTCTTTACAATCATTAATTTCGAAGAAAGGAATAACAGCAATGAAACGTCCATGGCAAAATTTTCATTATGACACACAGGACAATGAAAATTTTGCCATGGTAAGTTCCATCTGGCCAAAACCAATAAATATTTTCAGATGAAAATAGCTACTTATAATGTAAATGGGGTCAATGGGCGCCTGCCTGTTCTGCTTCGTTGGCTGCAAGAAAGTTCACCCGATGTGGTTTGTTTGCAGGAACTGAAAGCGCCGCAGGAGAAATTTCCTGAAAAAGCCATCTCTGATGCGGGTTATCAGGCCATCTGGCATGGACAAAAAAGCTGGAATGGCGTAGCTATCTTATCGAAATATGGATTGCCTGTGGAAACGCAGCGGGGCCTTCCCGGTGATCCTGAGGACGTACACAGCCGCTATATTGAAGCTACAGTGAACGACCTCACTATTGGTTGTCTGTATTTACCCAATGGCAATCCGGCTCCCGGTCCCAAGTTTGAATATAAACTAGCCTGGTTTGAACGCCTTACTTTACACGCGGCCGGACTGCTAAAATCGAAAAAGCCCGTTATACTTACCGGCGATTACAATGTGATGCCCACTGAAAAGGATGTGTATAAACCGGAACGCTGGGTGAACGATGCGCTTTTCCGTCCTGAAACCCGGGCGGCTTTTAAAAAGCTGGTCGATCAGGGCTGGACCGACGCCATCAGGAAATTATACCCTAATGATACCATTTATACTTTCTGGGATTATTTCCGGAATGCCTACCAACGAAATGCGGGACTTCGCATCGATCATTTTTTATTAAATCCGGCAATAGAAAAGCGATTGATAGCTGCCGGTGTAGACCGCGACGTGCGGGGCTGGGAAAAATCGAGCGACCATGCGCCGGTGTGGATCGAGCTTAAAGATTAACCCATTGAAAGGGATAAGCATTTCAATAAGCTATTTTAGCCATTATCGTTTTTGACGTTTTTGAGCCGGCAGAAATAATATCTTGTATGCGAAAATGATACTTCCATGCAACGAATTGCCTGCTACCCTGCCATTGCCCTGATTGTTTTAGTCACTGTATGGGGGAACCCGGTTCAATCGCAATGGCCGGCCGTCCCTGATATTGACCTGTCGAAATACAAGCCTGCTGATTTTACGGATGCGGAGCTGGACCTGCCTTATTACCTGAAACATTTTCATACGATTGCCAACAGCGTTGTAGAAACCGGTCCCGATAAAGGGTTCATCAATATTCCGGTATGGCGTTCCCCTGATGATAACAAGCCTTATAATGCCCGTATCATGGAGAACATTCTTTCGTTGGCCTGGTTTTATTGCACCAATCGTCCCTGGAATATATATTATGGCTCTCCTGTTTTGCGACTACGGCTGGAAGCGGCTTTATCGTTCTGGTGTCACAGTCAAAATGCAGATGGCCGTTTTAGTGAGTATGGTCCGCAGAAATGGAATCTGGCGGCAACTGCATTCAGCACCAAATTTATGGGAGAAACACTCCGGTTGCTGAAAAGCGGCCCAGCCATTGATTCGGCTATATTACAAAACACCATAGCTTCCGATAGAAAAACAATAATGGCCGTACTTACCCGCGAAGAACTTTACCAGAGTGGAAAAAATTTCTCCAACCAGTTTACCAATGTATGGGCAGGCGCACTGGCGTATTTGTCGCTTAATCCTGATGCGGAGATAAAAAGCCGGTTGGAAGCCCGGATAAAACAATCGGCCAGCGATTTTCAAAGTCCGGCCGGATTTTTTTACGAAGCCGGCGGTACCGATTTTGGCTATAACTTCAATACACATCATAGTAATTTGTGGATTGCCTGGCATTACAGCCATGGCACCCCGCTTGCCAATGAATTCATTGAAGAAGAGGAACGATACTATAACTGGATCTGCTATAATGCAGTGCCAGAACCTGGAACAGACGTCTATACTATCAACAGGCCTATAGAAATGCGCCAGAAAACCACCACGTTATTCAGTTATTTCACCGCTACACCGCTGGGCGAAGCAGTAGCAGGTATACGGGCTTTTGAAATGAATACAATTGAAAAGAAAAAGTCTGTTGAAGAAGCAAGAAAAAAACTGGAGCAAAACTGGCCCAACGTACAACCACTCGCTACGGGTAATTTCAGCGCCTATTCTCCCTATACCTTTCTTCACCGTTCCCTTTATCAGTGGTATCCTTCCCCATCCCAAAAAGAAGCCGCGATAAAACAGTTGCCCTATATAAAAAGCCAGCGGTTCATTCATCAAAAAATGGACAACCGTAATCCCACTGTTTTCACATATGTACGGCAACCCGGTTATTATGCCTGTTTTAATTCAGGTCCGCAGTTAAAACCACAACAGCGTTATGGCATTGGACTGTTGTGGCATTCCAAAGCCGGTTCATTTTTACAATCGCAAACAGATACGTACGATGCAGCCTGGGGCACTCAACCGGAAGGTGGTAAACTGTATGAAGCAGACACACTGGATGCAACGTTCTCAATTAACAATAAAGCCATCACGCCCATCCCCGGCAACCATGATCTTACAACCGGGGTGTTAACCGTATCTTATCCATTGGGTTCAACAGGAAAAAAATCGATTGTGTTTCGTGACAAAACAATTGAAGTGGCCATTCAGCATCCGGGGCATTTTACCGAATACATCCCCTTATTATTGAATAGTACCGATGAAGCAGGCATTATTTCACCTGGCAAGGTAGCCTTGAAAAAAGCAGGCGGAATTATCAATATCAGCTACGATGCTAATGCGACAGCCAACCTGAAAGAAACGCCACTCAAATCGGGTCTGCAAAAGGTAATGGTATTGACTATTGAAGGCAGCGATAAACTGAGTTATTCTTTTAGCATGTAATAACTACCTCAAGGGTTACAAAAGTTAATAAGAATCAGCAAAAGTTTCCCTGCTTTCGCTGAACAACATATAAATATTAGTTGTAACTTAAACCTCCAATCACTTCATTTTACCTGCGTCCTAAACAGATCCGCACAGCCTGAGATCTTTCTAAGCAATTCAGTTTTTATTAATCTTAAAAAACAGGAGGTTTTATGATCGTCCGACTCACCTACTTAAGTTTCCTGCCACAAAATGTAGAACAGGCTAAAAAACTTTTCCGCGAAGAAATAGTGCCTATTGTAAAAGTTCAAAAAGGTAATCTCGATTGCAGAATGCTTGAACCTTTAGACAATTCGGATGAATATATTTCAATGACAACATGGGAAAGTCAAGCCGATTCCGATGCTTATGAAAGCAGCGGTAAGTACCAGGAACTGGTAGACAAAGTAAAAAATGATTTTGCAAAAAAGCCGGTATTGAAAGTGTATACAACGGAAAGCATTCTTGAACACGCCTAAACAGTAATTGTATTAAATTAAAAGGGCCAGCGATGGCCCTTTTAACGTTTACCATTTATAATGCTGTGTTTCCGGCACTGTTGAGATATGCTTCATTTTTCCCTGCCGGTATTCCTTATACAACTGCACAATTTCTTCGGAATCGTCGGCAATAAAGGGACCGTGGGAAACAATCCCCTCATGCAATGGTTTGCCGGCGTATAATACAAACCGCACTCCATCATCGCCCGCTGTTACCTTCAATTCACTTTCCCCGTTCTGGTCAAAAATATTTAACCAGCCTACCTGGTCTTTGTACAATAAGGTTTTGCTTTCACCTACTTGCACTGTTCCATTTAACACATAAAGAAATGTATTATAGTTAGCAGGCAACTGTTGTACAGATGTTACGCCTGATTCAACGGTAATATCAGCAATAAGCAAAGGCACATAGTTTTGAACCGGCGATGTAATACCAGTCAGCGTACCGCTGTATAATTTTATATGCGTTCCATTTTCATTGACAACTGGTACATGGGCCAGCGGCAAATCCTGCAAACGTGGCAAGGCCTTCCGGTTTTGCCGGCCGAGGTTGGCCCATAATTGCAGAATACGCATGCTACCGGGTTTATCAATGACCTCAGTATGTACTATTCCACTGCCCGCAGTCATCAGTTGAAAGTCACCGCTTTTCAATTTATGATCATCCGCGCCTAATTCGCCATCCAGCACCAGCGTCACTGTTTCAAAACCGGCATGCGGGTGGGGACCGCCCGCTGGAATGGTGTCCTTCTTATCTAACAGATCGTCCATCAACAAAATGAATGGATCAGTTTGTTCGTAATTATCATATATCAACGGCCGTGCAATATGTCCTGCCCCCAGAAACCCCGGTTCGCCTTTTGGGTTTTCTATTCTTATCAATTCTCTTGTAATTGCCATAACCTATAATTTTATGTAGTATTGAATACATCACAAAATTACGCAAGTATTTTATGGCTTTTTGAGGCACTATACTAAAGGTAAGTGATGGCCCTACTCACTCCATGGCGATTGTAAAATACAATCACAAAAGTTCTTCCGCTTAAATCCTGGGATCATAAACGCGCATACATCTGCTTTGATGTTACCAAAAGTAGTATCTGTTTTATGCTTAAAGCCATCAAAGAAAGTTGGTATAATATTTTTCTTGAACCCATTACGGGGGAACTGTTTTACAATAGCTTCCCGGTTCTCTTCTGATAATTCCTGATACCCCTCGCCCATTACATCCAATCCTACGCCGGAATACAGCAACGCCACTTCCGGTTCTTTATATTCAGCGACGCCAATAGTGGTATGCAGGGCAATTGAATCCCAAACCAGTTGTAACGATGATGGCGGCAGTCCATGCCCTTTCAGAAAGTCTCTGGCGGCATTGGCGCCATCTACTTCAAATCTTTTATCGGCACTGCTGTAATGGGGCGTTAGACCCAGGTCATGAAAAACAGCGCTTACATACAACAATTCTGGATCGTATTGTAATTTTCTGCTACTGCCATTTAACGATGCAAATACAAATACCCTCAATGAGTGATTATAGATGAATTCTGTGCCATGTTCGAGCAACAGTTCGGTAGCCTGTTTTGCAAGGGCGCTATCGGGAATGGTAATGCCCGCTACTGCTTTTGGTTTGTTTACTGACATATACTTTGCTTTTATTGTATGCAAAGCTATAAGGCAGTACGCAGCCGGGAAATACCAGAAATTACATATCAGATACCAATTTTTACAAACTGGTAGCGATACTGATTGGGACTATACCCCGTTTGATTTTTGAAAAAATTACTGAACTGGTAAGGGTTGGCGAAATGCAACTGACCGGCAATCTCTTTTATTGAGCGGGAAGTGAACTGCAGGTCTTTTTTTGCTTCATTAACCAGGTGTTGCAGGATCATCTTTTTGGCGTT
>NZ_JBJMLX010000466.1:0-26212 GCF_045805085.1 Niastella sp. | reverse complement strand
ATTGCTACTTCTTTAGCCAGGGTATAAGTGTAAGCAATACCAGCTTCCCAGTGATTGGCGAAAGATTTTTGCAACTGGGCAGTTAATGCAAGACTGTAACCTTTGTTTATGTTATCCATAACGATCATCTGACTAGCTGCCGGAACGGGTCTTGCCGCCGCGGCATTATTGAATACAGGCCGCTGATCAACTCCGTTATTCAGCGTACCGTTTTGGGGACCCAGATTGGCATTTCGGAAATACACGTTGTTCAGCTGTTTCGTATATATAGCTTCGAACGTGGCGGTAAAATTATTGGCAAAACGTTTATCAACGGCCAGGTTCGAGCGCCATACCTGCGGCATTTTAAAATCTTTGGCAGCTGCACTAAATGATGAATTGGGTAGAATGGTGTCGCCTACCGATGGTGGATTGGTGGGAATATAGGTTGTTCTGTCTGTGTTATAATGGATGGTAGCCAGAACCGCCGGTGCTGTTGGTTGGTATAAAGCACGGACAACGCCATCGTCACCCACCTGGTTCACTAACCAGATAAAGGGAATGCGGCCGGTAAAGATGCCGGTTCCGCCACGTACAACCCACGATTTATTTCCTTTTACATCGTACGTAAAGCCTAAGCGCGGTGACCAAAGTGGTTTTTGATCGGGCCACTTGCTAACGTCAAATTGTTCATTCTGGCCGTTCTCGTCTTTAAATACCTGCTGCGCCAGCTTTGGATTGCTGGGTGGGGTGTAAGGATACATGGGAAGATCCATACGCAAACCGTAGGTGATTTTTAATTTATTGGTGATGGTATACAGGTCCTGTACATAAAAACCCAGCTGCGAAAATTTGGCTTGTGGCACTTTTATCCCCTTCGGATTGGTGGGGTCGTAAGCCACTGCAAATACTGCAGGCGCTTTATCGGTCAAAAAATCATTCAACGAATTATACCGGTAATAAGCAGGGCCACCGGCACTGGTGAAGGAGTTGGCAAACTTCATGGCGTCGAAGCTGACACCACCCGTGAAGGTATGCTTGCCCAGGTTGTAGGTAACGTTATTGGCTATGTTAAACGCTTTATCTTCTATTTCATTCTTATAGGAGAACAGGTCGGTTCCCAGGGAGATATACACATTATTGGGGTCGCGCATAATATCTACAAACGGTTCATTGATGTTGGGAATACGTACCAGGTTATTGCTGGTATAAGAGGCAATTAACTGGTTGCTCCAACTGCTGTTGAAGGTGGAGTTCAATTCCATTACACCTGACCATACTTTCACATTGTTCTTGAAGTTGGTGCCGGTGTAAGCCATTCCTCCGGTTGAACCACCGCGGCGGCTGTTATTGATGCGGTTAGCGGTGACACCAGTTACGCTTGCTGCATTCACCATATCATCGTCATTGGTTTCTGAGTTGGTATAGCGAAGGGTTAAGCGATGTTGATTGGTTATATTCCAGTCAATCCGGGCCAGAAATTTTTTATTGTCGGTTTTAAAATTGTAACCCTGATACTCACCCGGGTCAAAAGTATAAGCACTTTTTACGTAGTTTCTAACCGCGTCGAGGTCGCTGGCCAGTACAGAAGTGGCGTTAGGGTTTTTATCATTTACATCTGTTTTGGCAACATAAGTTTGGCCAGGCTGGGTCCTTTTTTCTGATTCAAAGTTGGCAAAGAAAAACAGTTTGTCTTTAATAATAGGACCACCAATACTGGCACCGTAAATTTTGGTAGAACGCTCAGCATTGGCTACATCAGTTCCCTTTACTTTTTTACCATTGAAATCCTGGTTACGGTAATAACCATAAACGGTTCCATACCAGTTGTTGGTACCTCTTCTGGTTACAGCGTTGATGCCGCCGCCTACAAAACCAGTCTGGCGAACATCGTAAGGTGCAATATTCACCTGAACCTGGTCAATGGCATCGATGGAGATGGCAGAGGTGGCGCCACCGGGCACCAGGCCATCGCCGCTGCGGCCAAAATTGTTGTTGAACAGCGAACCATCGATGGTAATGTTATTGAACCGGTTGTTCATACCTGCAAAACTGTTTCCATTGCTTTGCGGGGTTACGCGGGTGAGGTTGGTTAAACTGCGCCCAACGTTTGGCATGTTTTGCACCAACCGGTTACTGATGTTGGTAGAGGCGCCGGTTTTTTCCGTAACGCCCCGGCGGCCTGCAGTAACAATTACCGAGCTCATTTCCTTATCAGACATTTCGGGTTGCAGGTCGAACTTTTCACCCAATGGTATATTTATATCGCCTTTTTTGTAAGGGCTGTAGCCAACATAGGTAATGGTTACATTGTAAGGCCCGCCGGGCGGCAGGTTATTCAAATCAAAAACACCCCCGGTTCTGGTAATAGTAGTAAATACCGAACCGGTTGGCTCGTGACGTAGTACTACCGTAGCGCCTACCAGTGGTTCTCCCATGCTCGATTTAACGGTGCCTGTCATGCTGCTGGTAGTTACCTGTGTATACCCATTCCCTATTCCGGAACCCAGTAATAACAGGGTAAATAAAAAAGCCATAAAACTTCTCATATAGTCGACGTTTGATTTTGGGTGATCAATAGTCCAGATGGTACGGGTAAAAAATTGTAGTAGATTTTGGAGGGGGTCGAAAAGTATACTGGTGGGATAGTTGAATGATCGGTGCAGCAAATGTAGCAGAAATTAAAATCAACGCATGAACCTTTCATCAAAAGCAGTGCACAGATTATTAACGCTAACAGCTATCCCTGAACTGTACTGAAATACCTGAACGGCTTTGTCTCTTTTAATGTCATCAAAGCATTTCTGTATGATATAGAGGCAATTGGATTATTTAAAAGGCTGCATGAAGGTTAAACGTCAAATAAATAAAATAGGGGAGTTTTGGGCAGGCAACCCGGAAGGGTGGTAGGCCGTAAAGAAGTATGAGCGCCAGATTAAATGAACAATTCAATAACTGGTTCGTTATATATCTGTCATAGAAAGCAAATAATCAGGTAATTATAAGCATTGGTTAAGGTGTGGCCGGTTTATTGGCGGCCTTTTCCTGCTCATTGGCCCGGACTGTTTGCTTCCCTGTTTTAGTTAACTTTGCCGAAATTTTGATAACATGTTGGATTCCATAGAAAGTGCCATAGAGGATATAAAAAATGGTAAACTGGTAATTGTTGTGGATGACGAAGACCGTGAAAACGAGGGCGATTTTTTGACCGCCGCGGAAAATGTGACCCCTGAGGTAGTGAATTTTATGAGTAAATACGGTCGGGGCCTTATTTGTGCTCCGCTGGAGGAGGACCGCTGCGCGGAATTACAACTCGATCTGATGGTTAATAATAATACCGCCCTGCACGAAACGGCCTTTACTGTGTCCGTAGATCTGCTGGGGCATGGCTGTACTTCTGGTATTTCTGCCCACGACCGGTCAAAAACCATCCAGGCATTGATTGATCCCAATACCAAACCCGAAGACCTGGGCCGTCCGGGACATATATTTCCCCTGCGGGCTAAAAGAGGCGGCGTTTTACGCCGGGCTGGCCATACCGAGGCTGGCAACGACCTGGCCCGACTGGCCGGTTTTAAACCTGCGAGCGTGCTGGTTGAGATCATGAACGATGATGGCTCTATGGCCCGCCTGCCTGAGCTGGAAGAAATTGCCAAAAAATTTGACCTGAAACTGATCTCCATAAAAGATCTGATCGAATACCGGTTGAAAACGGATTCGCTGATTGAAGAAATTGTACGGGTTGATATGCCTACCAAATTTGGCAACTTTAAACTGATTGCCTTTAATGAGAAGGGCACCACCAACGAACACCTGGCCCTGATAAAAGGGGAGTGGCAGAAGGACGAGCCAGTGCTGGTTCGGGTGCACTCATCCTGTTTTACGGGTGATATTCTGGGTTCCATGCGTTGCGATTGTGGCGAACAACTGCACGCTGCCATGGAGCAGGTTGAAAAAGAAGGTAAAGGCGTTATCTTATATATGAACCAGGAGGGAAGAGGTATTGGCCTGGTGAATAAACTAAAAGCTTACAAATTGCAGGAAAGCGGTTTTGATACGGTGGAAGCCAACCTGCACCTGGGCTTCCCCATGGATAAACGCGATTATGGTATTGGCGCCCAGATATTACGTTACCTGGGTATAAGCAAATTGCGTTTGCTTAGCAACAATCCAAGAAAACGCGCCGGTTTGCTGGGTTATGGGTTGGAAATTGTAGAAGCGGTGCCTATTGAAGTAGTACCCAATCCGCATAACGAAAAGTATCTTACTACCAAAAGAGATAAACTCGGTCACGAGATCCTGAAAAATAGTTGATAGGGTTGACAAGTTGATAAGGATATGGCGAATGCCCTATTAATTTTTACTTGCTGAATTTAATGCGCCATTTTATAAGTGCCATTCCGATGAACCGGGATGGCATTTTTATTTTGTTGATCTTAATTGGAACCGGTGTCTGCGCGGGAAGTGTCATTAACGATCGGTACCCTGAGCTTTTTCTTTCTGTCGGCACGCCACAGATCGCTCAGGCGTTCAAAGTCGCGGCGATAGCTGATACTGGCGCCGGAACGGTTTTGGCGGGCGCCCGTACCGGAAAGATAGTTGTAGGAGTCGCGGTAAAAGAAGGTGAGCACGAGCTTGCCATCCTGCCGTATTTTCCAGTCGGCTGAAATATCGGGCAGGAACTGCAGATTTTTGGTGGCCTGCACCTGTTGTGCGGATAAACCAAAGTCAACGGCGCTACCGAATGTGAACGTGAGCCGTTCGTTTAAAAAGCTTTTGCCAATATTGAAGTTGAGGTTGGTTCGGTCGATGTTCAGTTTGCTGCGGTCGATATTGTCCACCAGGTTTGAACCGTTGTACAGCTGGGCGTTGAAGTTTACCTTAATGCTTTTATCGTTAAACAGTTTCTGGAAGATGTTGGAAAACTGTTTGCTCAGTGTGCTGGAAAGTACACCGGAGATACTGTTCACCACCACGCCGCTGAAAATGTTGTTGCCCAAGGCGCTCTGGTTGCTGGCTGATGATACGGGCCCAAAGCTGTTGAATACGATCAGGAAGGCTACCTGTTTGTTCAACTCATTTTCGTCGCGCCTGATGAGTTGCAAAATAGCCTGGGCATCCGGGTCGTCTTTTAACGGACTGTTGGGTGGCAGCTGAATGTCGAACGCAATATCAGGCTTCATCAGGCTTTTGGTAAGCATGGTTTCCACAATTACCTTACCGCGCGATTTGCGAACATTGGAATTGGCAATGGTAACGGCATCTGTTGCCAGATCGCTGAAGCGTACATCATTTGCTTCATATTCTGCAACGATCTTGATATTGGCATCGTAGGGATCGCCTTTCCATTGAATATAGTTACCGGTATTCTCCTGTAACTTGAATGGCTTGCGCAGCAGGGATTGAAAGTTGAAATTATAATTACCCCTGTCAATATTATATACGCCATTGATCTTAAAATCGCCATCGGTGCTGGCTTCCATTTTAAGGTTTCCATGTCCGTTGGCCTGGATGATATCGCCGGTTAGCTCATCGATGATCACATACATATTGGCAAGGTTGTTTGCCGTTACATCCAGTGATACCGTGAGGTTGCTTTCTTCTGCACTATGAACGGCTTTCATTTCGGTACCATACTGTTTCCACACTATGAAGTTAGCCTGTCCGCTTTCCCGGCCGGTTTGGGAACGAATAAACAGTTTGGAACTATCAGCAGGTTCGCCGTGAACATCCAGCTTCATGTCTTCCAACGGGCCGGTAAAAGTGGCATTGGCTTTTGCAAACAAGGTTCCAAAGAACGGGTCTTTGCTGGTGTTGTTGGTGTTCAACACAAGGAGTTTATTGGTGCTGAAGGCAAAATCAAAATACAGGTCATCAAAGGCCTGGTGATGTAAAACGCCTTTGGAAATATGGCCGGTATTGCCAAATTCATCTTTAAAGGCAAATGAGCCAAAGTCGATGGCGCCATCTTTAAAATCAAAAACCGCCGATGGTATTTTGTACAATACGTTAGTATAGATCACCCGCAATTCCCCATCGCGCAGTTGCATGCGGCCGAGGTATTTCAGGTTGTTGGGCGGGCCCACAATGCGCAGCTGGCCGGTAGCATATCCACTCAGATTGGTAAATACATCGTTCAGGTATTTATCGAGCAGGTTGATCTTTGTGTCCCTGAAGTTGCTCGTTATATCCAATGGGGCTGTACTGGCTGAATCTGACAGATCGTACAAGCCTTTAACATCGAAATTGTATTTATCGTTTTCTGAAAGCGTGCCAAAGTTCACTTTGCCGGTGCGTTTACTATAGCTGGCCGTTAATTTCAACTTACCAATGGAGTCGTTATCGAGCCGGAACTGTTCGGCATCGCCATGCATGTCGACCAGCAGTTTGCCAAAGGGGTCAATGATGTCTACATCGGCGGTCAACAACCCTTCGAGGCGATTATCGGGCACTACATAAGGAGCAAAGTCACCAATGTTCACCTTGGTAAGCTCAACTTTTATATCGTTGGTGTTGCCTTCGTCAGAAGGATGAGTGGTTACCAGTATTTCCTGCTGGCCATTGTAAATCTTTACGCCATCGGCCGATACGAGTTCCTTACTCAATACAAGCTCTCCATTCTTTTCAATGGTCCAGTTTTTACCATTTACGTCGAAGTTCGATTCATTGAAGGTGATGCGTACCCCGGAAGGCATGGTTTGCATCCGGGCTGCCAGGTCGGCCGAGTTAAGTGTTTGGTTGGCGGCTGTTTTTAATTGCACCACCGACATATCGTTTGCCGACCGTACACGCAAATCGGTTCCGGGAAAATGGAGGCTATCGTTGATGTACACATCTGCGATAGAACTCGTGAGGGCCAGGGTATCGTAATTGCCGACACCTTTCAGGTTCAGGTTATAGAAAAGAATGTTTTTATAACCGAACTGCGGCACTTCTGCATTCAGATCGAGCAGGTTTTCCTTGCTGTTGATACGACCGGAAACGGTGCTGTAGTTGAACCCGGTAAGATTTTTATCGATAAAGCTCATGTATTCATCCACTTTTTTGGTGGTGAAAACAAAGCTGAAGTTCTCATTCTTCAGTTCCTTGTGCGAAGGTTTAACGTAGCTGGGATAGTATTTATTCAGGAACGATCTCACTGCATCGGGCAGGTCTTTGATAGAGAATTCACCTACCAGCGCGCCATCAAACTCATTACTTACCACCGTGATCACTTTGTTAGTGCCCATAGCCTTCGATTCAATACTCAGTGAATCGAAGGCTATGGGTTTGCTGTTCTTCAGCACGGAGGCTTCGTAAATGCGGGCGGTACCCAGAAAGTTGTCGATATTACTGCCGGTAAAGTTCATCCTGAACTTACCTTTTACTTCAATACTGTCGTTGGTAAGTTTTATATTATGCAGGTCGGCTTTGCTTATTTCGGCATCGAAATTAAAAGTAGGAACCTGCTTGCTAAAGTCGATCAATCCGTTGAGGCGGGCCATTAAGTTGGGATCATTACTGATCACTTCCCCATTGAACAGGCGTTTGGCCACCGTTCCTTTTACTACAATGTTCTGGTAGTTGTAATTATTTACATCGAGCGAGCGTATAAAGCCGTCGAGTTTGGCATTGAGGGTAGATGATCTCAATCCATGACCGTTTACCGAACCTTTGAAGTTGATGATTCCTACCTGGGGCGCATCCAGAAATTCACCCAGGGCAAAAGACCTGGTTTCAATGCCGCCCGTGTAAATGGTTGGCGCATTGTCGGGGAATTTCATGTTTACGTCGGTTACCACCACACCCAGTTTGGTTTCAAGGGTACCAAAGGTTACAAAGTCTTTTATAAAGCCGGTGAAATTACCCTTGAAGCGCAGGAATTCGAGTTTATCGAGTCGCGGTTGTTGTATGTCTTTCAAATCAGGAATAAACGTGACAGCATCACGGTAAGTAGTTCGAAACTCATTTGCTTCAAAGTCGATATAGAATTTATCGAAATTGGTCATACTGTTCAGGCGGATATTTCCATTGAGGTAGGTATCCTTTCCGGCTTCAATAACCAGTTTGCGGGCCGTCAGGTTTTCAACGGTACCTTTTACTTTACCGGTTAGCCGGATCTCTTTTTTCCAGTTTTGCAGTTCGGGCGCAAAGTAGGCAATATCATCACTGTTTATTACGGCATTCGTCATGTCACCATCCATGCGCACTTTGTCGGTAAAGTCGCTCATGTCGTCGAAGGTGACGTAACGCATGGCAAAGAAGTTCTGCAAATGGCTTCGATTGGTTTGAATATCGAGCCGGGCAAATTCCATGGCTTCCGGATGCCATTTAACCCTGGCATCGAGTTTTTTAACAACAAACCCACTGCGTTCTTTGGTTGAAAGCCGTAAAATAGTGGTAAGGGTATCCTGTTTCAACGCTACTTTGTCGAAAGTGGCATTGATATCGGCAAACAGAATGTGGTTACCGTCGAAATATTTATAGGGCTGTCTGTCAGTATGTACATCGCTGGAGAAAGTGCCCTTGTTCATGGTAAGGCGGGTAACGGCAATATCCCAGTTGCCCGGGTTCCAGCGCAGGTGTTTGGGGTCGTTTATGATGGCGGCGGTGTCGTCCTTAGGGCGCAGCGAATCGGGCCGATTGCCATCGTAGTTGTAAATGGCGAAAACCGGTTTGTCGATATCGATGGTTTTGATGTGGGCTATCCGTTTCTTCAGGTTGATCTCCTCGGCATTCACATCCATAGAGCCCAGTTGCAGCGTCATGTTTTCCCCGCGCCAGCCATCCAGCTGCTTTAATTGAACGTTGCGGAACTCTACTTTTTCGAGGTCGAGGTCAATGTTATCCTGCTTTTTAGGCTCCTTTTTTTGCGGGCTGCTGAAATAGTCGGCCAGAAAGCCGTAGTTCCAGGTGCTGTCGCTGCGTTTTAACTGAATGAGCGCATTCTCGAGCCCGATATAACTGAGCACAACCCGGTCTTTCAAAAAGAACCAATCGGTAAGGTTCACTTTTACGGCGCCGGCATACAACAGGGTATCGTTGTGCTGGTCGTTCACCAGGGTGCCTTCCAGCACCATTTTATTGAATAAGGCGAAATCAACGTGTTTGATGCGAACCGTGGCATGGAGGTTTTTAGAAAGTTTACCCGTGACCTGTTTTACCAACCAGTTTTGAACCGGGGTGGTTTGAATGGACAACCATACCAGTATGATCAGGCCGATCAGTACCAGCAGAATGGTCCGGGATATTTTCCAAAACTTTCTCAGGGTTGGAGCGTATTAAATGTAAAAGTAATAAAACCGTTTTCTAATTGGCACAAAATCAATACCAATGAATTGTTTTTAAACAATTTTTCCCTGCATTTAACATACATAGGAACGTGTGTTGCGTCAATTGCTGTATTGTACATACGTAAAATGGATGGCAAGGTTGGTTATTTCGTTGGTTTTTAACGGAAAAATGGGCTAAATGGTTCAAAAAAGGTAAACAGGGTAAATGGGGCGGTACAGGTCGGGGAGATACGACCGGATCAGGCTCGGTAAGGTAGATAAAAAAGGGCTGGGTTCCTAGTGGGGAGTGGGTAAATTATTGCTTTAATTTTTTCATGGAATTGTTTGCCAGCAAAGATCTTATTTGGGAGATAGCAATTTCATTGAGTTGTTGTAATCGTTTTGATTGTGGGATGTCCTGCCGTAATAGCACCGCATTAATGCTTTCGAGATTGCTGAGCACAACTAACTGTTCAAGGGTCGCTTCGTCCCTGATATTGCCTGATTGGCCAGGGTTTTCTTTTCGCCATTCGGCAGCTGTTTTTCCAAACAGCGCCATATTTAACAGATCGGCTTCGCTGGCATAAATAGTTCCGGTTTGCTGGCGGGTGAGTTGAGGTGGGATCAGCGTTTCTTTTATGGCATCAGTATGTATCCGGTAGTTTATTTTAGACAGGGTGCGCTGCAGATTCCATTCCAACTGGTGCGTTTT
Source organism: Niastella sp. (assembly GCF_045805085.1). Classification (NCBI taxonomy): domain Bacteria; kingdom Pseudomonadati; phylum Bacteroidota; class Chitinophagia; order Chitinophagales; family Chitinophagaceae; genus Niastella; species Niastella sp. The sequence goes on along the minus strand of NZ_JBJMLX010000466.1, from coordinate 16,270 downwards.
GTTCTCTTCGTCTTTGAGGCGTTGGAATTCTTTTATAAGATATAGTTTAAACTCGGCGCTGAGCCAGCTGCCAAATTCAAAGGCAATGTCTTTGTGGGCATAAGTGCCACTATTAAAGCGCCCGGTTTTGGCAACAAGTCCAATTGCATTTGTTCGTTCTATCCATTTTTTCACAGACAAAGTGAACCGATTTAGCCCCGCTTCTTGCATAATTCCCCCGAATTCGAGGGAATTAAAATCTGGATTATTTATTCTTTCCCAAATACCAATAAACTCAATCGTGTTTTTATTGCGGAGCCATTTCTCTACAAGAACTGAACCGCTCTCCATGTTTCGAACCATATCGGTTAAAGAAATATAATCCTGCTGATTTGCTTCAATGATCGTAACTGGTGTTTCTTTTACAACAATGACTTTATTATTAGGCATACGGATTCTTGTTTTGTTGGATGAAATTACAACAAAGTAGAATATGCGCTAATTGATGTTGATCAAAAAATAGATGTATAAACCAATGAAAATGTGAACTTAATGCAGTACAATTTTGAACTGGTACCTATTGCTTCTTCGCCGGATCCTTTACGCCATCACTTTTGTTATACGCTTCTGATTGACCCTTTTCAATCGACAAACTTTGCCAGTTGGTGTCTTTGATTTGTTTACCAATGTACAGGATCTGTCCTACGTGGTAAGGATAGTGCGCCAGTTGGCGATTGATGGCGTCTATTACCAGTAACGGTTCTTTGCGAATGTAAATGGTTTTTAACAGGTCGTCCCCTGTAAGCGAGGTAAGGGCATCCAAAAAGCATTGCCAGCCTTTTTCCCACAACTCCAGCAATTGCTGTTTGGAGTAATTGTGCACTCCGAACTCTTCATCCCGGTTTCGCCATGCCTTTTCCCCATCTTCAGTAAGGAAGTTGGTCCAGCGGCTGAGCATATTGCCCGACACATGTTGAATAATAACGGCAATGCTGTTTGATGCTTCATTAGGGGCGTAATGAAAATCGGCATCTGTTAACTGCCCGAAAGTTTTTTCACCCAGTAGTTTATAATAGCACAACCGCCTGATGGCGGTTTGCAGGTATGTAGTTCCCAATGTGCCGGCCATACAAATATTTTAATACAAAAATAAGCAAATCAATAACCCGCAGCCGCGTCATCGCCCCGGCTATCGGCCACTGCCTCAATATGACCGTTTTCGATTTTTATTACTTCAGTACGGCCAATATTACCGCGTTGAATAACCTTGTATCCCATTTGTTGTAACTGTTGCCGTACAGCCTGTGGAAATGCTGCTTCTACATCGATCTGGTCGGGCAGCCATTGATGATGGAATTTGGGTTTATTCACCGCATCGTCTGGGTTCATATCAAATTCCAGCATATCAACAAGCGTTTGAAACACGGAGGTGGTTATAGTGGTGCCGCCCGGCGTACCAACTACTATATAGGGTTTGTTGTTTTTTAAAACAATAGTGGGTGTCATGGAACTGAGCATGCGTTTGCCGGGAGCTATGGCATTGGCATCGGCGCCTACTGCCCCGTACATATTGGGCACGCCTGGTTTTATACTGAAATCGTCCATTTCGTTATTCAGCAAAAAGCCGGCTCCGCCCACTACGGTCTTACTTCCATAACCACCATTTAGGGTAGTGGTCACTGATACGGCATTTCCGTTCTTATCACATACGCTGAAGTGCGTGGTTTCTTCGCTTTCTGGGATAATACCAGCCTGAATTGCCTGACTGGTGCCGGCTGTTTGCGGGTTATAATCTTTCATTCTTTCTGCTGCGTATGCTTTGCTGGTGAGTTTTTTTACCGGCACCTTGTAAAAATCAACATCTCCCAGAAATTTAGCACGGTCAGCATAGGCGCGGCGTTCAATTTCTGTCATTAACTGCACTGCCTGGGCCGACAAAAATCCATATTCTTTCACCGGCTTATCTTCAATCATATGCATCATTTGTGGTAACAGAACGCCTCCACTGCTCGGCAGCGGCATAGTAATTATTTTATATGTTTTGTAGTCAAAAACAACCGGTTCGCGTTCTTTGGCTTCGTAATTTTTCAGGTCTTCATATGCAATGATCCCATTGGCGCGTTTCATTTCTTCCACAATAAGCCGGGCGGTTTCTCCTTCGTAAAAGCCCGCCTTGCCTTTATCGCGAATACGTTTTAGTGTATTGGCCAGGTCATGCTGAACCAGGGTATCGCCGGCTTTCCAGCGGGTCTGTTTTACAAAAACTGGGGTAACGGTATTGTATTTGGTAAAAAGCTCCTGGTAGCTATTCAAACTTCTGGCTTCTCCTTCGGTAATTGCAAATCCCTTTTCTGCCAGGTCAATGGCTGGTTGTATTAACTTTTTAAAAGGCAGTTTGGCGTATTTCAAACAGTTGAACAGACCCGCAATAGTGCCGGGAACACCTGATGATAAATGGCCATTCTGACTTAATTCTGTTTGGGCATTACCCTGTTTATCGAGGTACATATCACGGTATGCCTTATCCGATGCTTTTTCGCGGTAATCGATGGTGACATTTGAACCGTTTGCCAGCCTGATAACCGTAAAACCACCACCGCCAATATTCCCTGCAGCGGGATAGACTACGGCCAGGGCCAGTTGGGTGGCAATGGCGGCATCAATGGCATTACCGCCTTGTTTCATAATGGCAACGCCAATTTCGCTGGCAAGCGGGTGGGCCGAAACAACGGCACCGGTTGAACCTGTTATCTTTTTTTGTATAGTGTATTCATATGGGTTAACTGGTACTGATGTAGCAGAACGCTGGCCGAAACAGGCCACGGACAACAGTACTAACGGAAATGTGTATAAAAAATAGACTTTCATATTTGACAAAATGTTGAAGCTAAAATTAACAAACCAAAATTAGCTACCCGTTTTTTTTATTATTGAGTTAAATGTTCTAATTTTAGAACACTAACAAAAAACTGTTTACGGCGACCAAACCACATGAGCTTATGAGAAAACGCAATTATTCACGGCGTATAGCAATCTTCCATGTATCTCAGTTATCTCAGCTCCCATGTGTTTTGCAGGTTTTTGCATCCTTTATATTATTCAGACAGGCCAGGGATATTTTCAACACTAATATTTACGCAGACGCTTCCATAAACAGCAGACAGGTCAGGTAGTGACATCTGCCCAATCACAATGATCACTAGCGCAAGTAATTCTTGTGTTATTTATAAACTCTTAGTGGTCACATGAGAAAATAAAAGCATTTCACTACGGTGAGGTGCTTTTTTCTTTTAACCCCGATTTAGTTACTTTCACAGTACATTATTCCAATTATGACGAAAGTTCCTGCTTGCGTAGCATTGTTTTTGATCATCTCCGGTTTGGCTTTTGCACAGGTAAAATCGCCCGATCAGTTCCTTGGCTACAAATTAGGTTCCCGGTTTACACCCCATTTTAACATAGTAAATTATTGCAGGCAGGTAGCTGAAGCGGCCCCGGAAATGGTAAAACTGGAACAATATGGAACTACCAATGAAGGGCGACCCCTCTTATTAACATATGTAACATCGCCCGGCAACCTGGCGCGGTTGGAGGACATCAGGCAAAACAACCTGCGACTGGCGGGTATGACCTCAGATAAAATGGCTCCCGATGAAAAAGGACCGGCTATTGTGTGGTTGAGTTATAATGTGCATGGCAATGAAACTTCTTCATCCGAAGCGGCCCTGCTTACCCTGTACGAACTGGTAAACCCCGCCAATACAAAAACAAAAGAGTGGCTGCAGCATACCGTGGTTATCATAGATCCCTGTATAAACCCCGATGGTCGCGACAGGTATGTAAACTGGTTCAACTCAGTTGTAGGCGTAACCCCCAATCCGCAATCTTTTACCCGCGAACATGCAGAACCCTGGCCAGGCGGCAGGTCCAACCATTATTATTTTGACCTGAACCGCGACTGGGCCTGGCAAACACAGGTTGAAACGCAGCAACGCATTGTAAAATACAATATGTGGTTGCCGCAGGTGCATGTAGATTATCATGAACAACTGTATAACAATCCTTATTATTTTGCGCCGGCTGCAGAACCCTATCATGAGGTGATTACGCCCTGGCAGCGCGAGTTTCAAACGATAATAGGGAAGAGCAACGCTCACTATTTTGACCAGAATGGCTGGCTGTTCTTTACCAAAGAACGCTTCGATCTTTTCTATCCCAGTTATGGCGATACCTATCCTTTATACAGAGGCGGTATTGGGATGACCTTTGAACAAGGGGGCCATAGCCGCGCCGGCGCCGCCGTTATCAACCGCGATGGCGATACCCTTACTTTGTGGGATCGGCTGTACCATCACTTCACTACTGGTATGAGCACCATTGAGGTCTCGGCGCAAAATGCGACAAAACTGGTGCAGGAATTTAAAAAATATTACGACAAAGCACGCACTACACCACCCGGTGAATTTAAAGCGTATATTATAAAAGCAGATGAAGGTTGTAAGATAGTAAGGCTGCAACAATTGCTCAACCGCAATAATATTGAATGGTGTAAGGCCGTCAATGCCAGTTATACCGGCATCAACTATTTTACCGGTAAATCAGGAACCGTAAAAACGGATAGTCTTGATATAGTGATCAATGCCAATCAACCCAACGCCAACCTGCTGAAAGTTCTTTTTGAGCGGAATTCTCACCTGAGCGACTCGGTTACCTATGATATTACCGCCTGGTCGGTTCCCTTTGTATATGGCCTCACTACTTATGGATTAAGCACCTATGTGACTGGCGTTAGAAAAACAACTGATTTGGATAAACCCAAAATAAAAGCGTTGAATGGGGAGAATAGCGTGGCCTGGCTTATTCGATGGAACGGTTTAAACAGTGTACAATTCCTGAGCGCCATTCTGCAGAAAAAAGTAAAAGTGCGTTATGCCGAACAACCGTTCAAAGCCGGCAATGAAGATTTTGACAAAGGTACCCTTATTATAACCCGCACGAGTAACCAGTCACTGGGTGCTTCATTGAGCGGAATTATCAGTGCCGCCGCACAGAAGGCCAGTATTGGTTATATAGCCGTTTCTTCTTCTTTTGTTGATAAAGGTTTTGATTTTGGTTCAGAAAAAGTACACGGCATGCATGCCCCAAAGATCGGGTTACTGGCCGGTGAAGGCGTATCGTCATTAAGCATGGGTGAAGTATGGCACTTTTTCGATACGCAGATCAATTATCCCATAAATATCATTTGGGCAAATGATTTAAGCAAGAACATCCTGCGCGAGCTGGATGTGCTCATTTTGCCCGATGGTAATTATCGCTTTTTGGCAGACCGGATGTTGAATGATGCCCTGAAAGACTGGGTGAGCAATGGAGGCCGGCTGGTAGCCATTGAAAGTGCAGTTGGGCAACTGGCCGCCGCCGACTGGGGTATTAAAATGAAGAAGGGTGATGATGACAAAAGCGATAAAACCGATGACAAAAAGGATGATTACAGCATGCTTCGTCGCTATGAGAACCGCGAGCGCGATTTTATTCCCGGATTCAATCCGGGTTCCATCTACAAAGTGGAACTGGATAACTCTCATCCCCTGGCATTTGGTTACAATGATGCGTATTATACCCTCAAACAGGACAACACCATTTACGAGTTTTTCAAAGATATGGGCTGGAATGTAGGCGTAGTCAGGAAAGACAACCAGGTAGCAGGTTTTGTGGGCTCGAAGCTGAAAGATAAACTGAAAGACGGGTTATTGTTCGGAGTGCAGGAAATGGGGCAGGGCAATGTAATTTACCTGGCCGATGACCCGCTGTTCAGAAGCTTCTGGGAAAATGGCAAACTGCTTTTCAGTAATGCGGTGTTTATGGTGGGACAGTAGTCGTCAATCGTGAATGGTCAATGGTGAATGAATTCCCGTTTGGTAAAAGCATTATTTTTTGCGGAGTTATCAAAATTCGGGCGATCCGGATTAAAATTTCGGTGGCTTATAGAGCGGAAACCATTCACCATTGACGATTGACCATTCACCTTTGTTAAAATTTACCAGCGGATTGGCACACTCATCTGCATTATGTTATTTTGCCCCCGGTTTCAGCTCAAAACTAAACGAATGAAACTTCCATGTCAAAATTTTCATTATAGCATGTATGCAATGAAAATGTTGACATGGTAAGTTCCATTCTGGCCAAAAAGAAAATAATAATTTTCAGAATGAATGAATTTTACTCCGGGCGATTACTGATATTGCTTGCATTGCTGTATGTATTACCCGTATCAGCACAAACGCCCCCTTTCTATACTTCGGCCGATATTTTTCTGCAATTAAAAAAATTGAAGGTATTAGGGTCGGTGCTGTATATGGCAGCTCATCCTGATGATGAAAATACCCGTTTGCTGGCCTGGCTGGCCCGCGAACGATTATACCGCACCGGTTATTTATCGCTGACCCGTGGTGACGGCGGACAAAACCTTATTGGCGATGAACAGGGCATTGACCTGGGGTTAATCCGCACCCAGGAGTTACTGGCCGCCCGCCGGACCGATGGCGCTGAACAATTCTTCAGCCGCGCTTTTGATTTTGGGTTCAGTAAAAGCACTGATGAAGCACTGGAAAAATGGGGAAAGGAAAAAGTGCTCAGCGATGCGGTATGGATCATCCGCAAATTTCAACCCGATATTATTATAACCCGTTTTCCCGAGGACAGTCGGGCCGGTCACGGACATCACTCTGCTTCTGCTGTGATTGCCCACGAAGCTTTCAAGGCAGCCGCCGATCCCAATCGCTTTCCCGAACAATTCAAATATGGCGTTCAACCCTGGAAGGTAAAACGCATTATGTGGAACACGTTCAATTTTGGCAGTACTAATACAACCAGCAACGATCAATTGAAAATAGATGTAGGTGGTTACAATGCGCTGGTAGGAAAAAGTTATGGCGAAATAGCTGCCGAAAGCCGCAGCATGCATAAAAGCCAGGGCTTTGGCGTGCCAGGCAGCCGGGGCACCCAATTGGAATATTTTACCTTAACAGAAGGTGAGCCCGTACAAAACGACCTGATGGATGGCGTTAATGTAAGCTGGTCAAAAGAGGAAGGCGGCGCTGCGATAGATGCGCAGATCGATGAAATACTGAAGAACTATTCTTTGGCGGAACCGCAAAACTCGGTTCCTGCCCTGGTGAATTTATACAAATCTTTGCAGGCATTGAAAGATGGCTACTGGAAGAAACAGAAGATGGAAGAAGTACAACGCCTGATAGAAGCATGCAGCGGCTTGTGGCTGGAAGCCAGCACCGCTAATGAAATGGCGGTGGAAGGAGATTCTGTAAAGATCAACATAGTCATCAATAACCGCCTGGGTGTGCCCATACAATTGAATAAGATCAACCTCGATGTGCTGGACACTACCATGAATATGAGCCTTGACAAAAACCGGAATGTAAACCTGCAAAGAACATTCTATGTGTTTACCACCAAGCCCATTTCACAACCATACTGGCTGGAACATAAAATGGGCGATGGTTCCTTTACTGTTGACGACCAGCAATTGATAGGCAAGCCGCAGAACGATGCGTCTTACCAGGCCCGCTTCGACGTGGTTATTGCCGGACAAATTTTCTCCTTTACCAAACCCGTTCTGTACAAACATACCGATCCGGTGAAAGGAGAGTTGTACGAGCCGCTGGTGGTGGTGCCTTCATCGACCGTAACTACAGACCCCAGTATCGTTATTTTCAGAAAAGGGGAAAAACAAGCGGCCGAGGTTGCCATAACCGTAACTGCCAATAAAAAATTTACCGACTACAAAGCCCGCATCTCAAAACGGCTCACGAACAGCAACACTACCAAAACCGATAGTAGCTTTAATATGTTGCCAGGTACGCAGCGCCAATATATTTTCAGCATCGACAACAGCATGCTGAAAGAGAAAGAACAGGATTTTGTACAGGCCTTTGTTGAATTGAAAAACGGCTCAGAAGAACAACCGGCTTATTTGAATTTGAACAATATCCGGTACGATCATATTCCTTATATCCATTATTTTTACCAGGATGCCATCAAGGTATTGAATATAGATATCAAGACGGTTGGTAAAAAGATCGGTTATATTGAAGGCGCTGGCGATAAGGTTATCGTTGCGTTGCGCACAATGGGCTACGAGGTGACCGTTCTTGATGAAAAAGACCTTACGCCACTACAATTAAAACAGTTCGATGCCGTGATTACCGGCGTGCGCGCATACAATGTGCACGAATATTTGGACGGAAAGCATGATGTATTGATGGATTATGTAAAGAATGGGGGTAACCTCATCGTTCAATACAATACTGCCAACAATATAAGTTCAGTAACTTCAAACATAGGGCCTTATCCCTTTGCCGTTTCACGCGGCCGGGTTACTGACGAAAAAGCAACCGTTAACTTCACATTACCTAATCATGAAGTGTTAAACTATCCTAATAAGATCACCGCCAAAGATTTTGAAAACTGGGTACAGGAAAGAGGTATTTATTTTGCCGAACAATTAGACCCCGCTTATGAGACACCCCTGTCAATGGCCGATCCGAATGAAAAAGAACAGAAAGGCAGCCTGGTCATTGCCAATTATGGTAAAGGAAAATTTGTGTATACCGGTCTGGTGTTCTTTAGGGAATTGCCGGCTGGTGTGCCCGGTGCATACAGGCTGCTGGCCAATATTATTGCATTAAATAAAAAGAAGGGTTTTTAGATGACTTCATTATCAAAGCGTGAATGGTTTTTCATAGTAGCTATTATAGTTGGACTAATTCTGGGCAAACTGATCAAAAGAGTAACTATAGGACTGGCTTTAGGGATATTACTGGTAATGATGGTGGTCATGATCTTTTCAAATAAAAAGAAATAACCCGTCAAATTAATTTATATGTCACCCGTTGAACAGGAAAAAATACCCGTGTTTCGTATGTGGCGTTACTGGTACTGGCTGGTGATCGGGTTCCTCTTATTGCTGATAGTTTTATTTTATTTGTTCACTAAACATTTTGCATGAATTTTTCCCGGTTAGACTGGACGGTGCTTGTGCTTACTCTGCTACTCATTATTGTGTATGGGGTATACCGTAGTCGTACGTCAAAAAACCTGGAAGGATATTTATTAAGCGACCGGCAAATGCCCTGGTGGATCGTGTTGTTGAGCATCATGGGTACACAGGCAAGCGCCGTTACATTTTTAACTGCACCCGGTCAGGCATATAGCGATGGAATGCGGTTTATACAATATTATTTCGGGCTGCCATTTGCCATGGTAGTGGTATGTATTGCGTTTGTACCCGTTTTTCATAAGCTGAAAATATTTACTGCCTACGAATACCTTGAGCAACGGTTTGATATAAAGACCCGGTTGCTTACTTCATTTTTATTCCTGCTATCACGGGGTATATCAACCGGTATCAGTATTGTTGCCCCTGCCATTGTATTGCATAGTATGCTTGGGTGGGATATTACGTTCACGAATTTATTCATGGGCGGCCTGTTGATCATTTATACCGTAAGCGGTGGCGCCAAGGCGGTAGCTTATACCCAACAATTGCAGTTCATAATTATATATGCAGCCATGTTCATTGCTGCCTGGTGGGCGCTGAAAATGTTGCCGCAGGGAATAGGTATTACGGAGGCTTTGCATATCGGCGGCAAATCGGGCCGGTTGAATGTAATTACAACAGGCTTTACCGATAAAGGGTTCGACTGGAAAGACAAGTACAACATCTGGAGCGGGGTGATTGGTGGTTTCTTTTTAGCGCTGAGTTATTTCGGCACCGATCAAAGCCAGGTAGGCCGTTATTTAACAGCCCGTAACGAACAGGAAAGCAAGATCGGCTTATTGATGAACGGACTGGTAAAAGTTCCTTTACAATTTGGTATTCTGCTTATTGGTGTTTTCTTATTTGCCTTTTACCAGTTCAATAAAGCGCCGGCTTATTTTAACCTGGCACAGGAAAGAACCGTGCAGCAAAGCGTGAATGCCAAAGAGTTTGCCGCTGCAGACCAACAATACCAGCAGATACAGGATGAAAAAAGAAAAACCGTAACGGCATTGGGAACTGCGTTACAACAGGATAATAAGGCGTCAGTTGACCAGTTGCGCACCCGGTTACAGGAACAACAGCAACAGGCCCAACTGGTTCGCGATTCTATTCAGAATATTGTAAAGAAAACCATTCCTGACAGTGAAGGCAATGATAACAATTACATTTTTCTACGGTTTGTAGGTGACTATTTACCCAACGGACTGGTGGGACTTATCATTGCAATAATCTTTCTGGCATCGTGGAGCAGTATTGCAGCGTCATTACATGCTCTGGCATCCTGCACGATGGTGGATTTTCATAAACGACTTCGAAAAAAAACGTCTACGCCTTTGCAGGAGTATCGCTGGTCGCAAACCTATGCGTTGATCTGGGGGCTGTTTTGTATTGTGGTAGCCCAGTTCAGCTATAACCTGGGCAATAGTTTAATAGAAGCCGTGAATATTCTCGGTTCCTGGTTTTACGGTACCATCCTCGGTATTTTCCTGGTAGCCTTTTATCTGAAAAGGGTAGGCGGGCATGCTGTTTTTACGGGCGCTATACTGGCCGAAATAACCGTAATTGTGGTTTATAGTTTTAATCTGCTTTCGTTTTTATGGTTGAATGTAATTGGCGCTGTTTGCGTATTGGTTTTTGCAGGATTGGCGCAGGTGTTGTTCTTTAATAATTCAGACAGCTATCAGCAATGGGCAAAAGGCAGAGGGCAGAAGGCAGAGAGGAAAACCAGCTTAAAGCCATAAGCTGTAGGCTATAAACCGTCGCTGCCTTCCCTTATCAACTTCATCAACTCTATCAACCCTGTCAACCCCCTTCTTTATTCCCCAGTCTCCTTCTTCCTCGTCAACTGATCAACTGGTCAACTCATCAACCTTTAAACAAGCCCCAACTCCATCTGAATATTACACCGCTCGTAAGGCGTTGCCCTTCTTACCACTTTCTGAAATCCTAATTTGTAATAGAGACTGACAGCGGGTTGTAAAATAGTATTGCTTTCGAGGTAAAGCTTTTTCGCCCCCAGCGATTTGGCTTTTTCAGCGGCAGCTTTACCCAGCAGCCAGCCAATGCTTTTACCTTGTGCTACCGGCGATACCGCCATCTTGGCCAACTCATATTCATAATCGGGATCATCCATTTTTATCAGGGCGCATACGCCAACAGGTTCGTTGTTATACAGCGCTACGAATATGTATCCTCCTTTATCAATGATATTTTTTTGCGGATGGTCCAGCGCTTTATGATCGGCCGCTTCCATTTTAAAATATTTTGAGATCCATTCTTCATTCAATTGTTTGAAGGCTTCCTGATAAGCGGGGGTATAATCTACGATCTGCACATCCTGGCTTTCGCGCAGTTTTTTTTGTTCCTGCACCCTGCGCAATAAAGACTTCTGGTTTAATAAGAATTCCCATTCCTCAATGGCCTTCCAAAGGTCGTAGTGAGTTTGCGACAGTGCCGCTTCAATAGCCGCAGTTACATCGGTGTATTGCGGGGCAATATTTTTTACGATCTCTTTTCCTTTTTTTGAAAGCCCTATAACATTCTTACGGCCATCCAGCTTGTCCTTTTTTTCAATAACAATTCCCTGTTTTACCATTTCCCTGATTATAGTACTTACCGATGGGTGCGAATGGCCGATCTCCTCCGCAATAGCGGTGATAGTTTTATCAGTGCCCTGCGATAAAGCATGAAATACCGGGAACCATTTTGGTTGTAAGGTTACATTATACATTTTGTAAACCTGGCCCGCATCTTCTGTAATCTGATCACTTAACCGGCGCAACCGGCTACCGAGCGCCATTTTGCCGGCATTGTTATAAAAGTCCATTTTTAATAATTGTGTAATTGATTACGTAATTTACGACGTTGTTATATTCCAGCCAAAAAAAATGGGCCGCTCATTGCAGAACGACCCATCTAAAAATATGAAAAAGAATTACTTAAGTGTAGCCAATAATTTTTGGTTCAGGGCTACATAATCATCGTTTTTTTCTTCTTTGGCCAGTTCAATTGATTTGTTGGCCGATTCAATGGCTTCTTGTTTTTTACCCAGTTTGGCCATGCAATTGGCGCGTTGGTAATATGCCCAGAATGCTTTGGGATTCTGCTCAACTGATTTGTTGAACCACTCCAGCGCTTTGTTCAGGTCTTTGCCATTTTCCATATAATACATGGCTGCATTAAAATAAGGCGTTTTAGCATCTGCTGTTTTCATTGCCTCGCTGATCTGAGCCATTATTTTGGAATCGATATCATTGGTGATGGGCAGTGTTACATCGGTTTGATCCCACATCATATGCAATTCAATGCTGTTTGATTTTACATTGGCAAATTGCATGGTGAAGGATTCCGCTTTATTTTTTACTGCCATGGGTTTTGCCTGAACGCGTACCACATCACTTTCCTGTTTGTAGGCTGCAGGTTGAGTTACATCCAATTGTTTGCTGATGATGATGGTCCAGGAATCTTTGTTGGGAATGGTTAATAAACCGTATTTGCCGGCAGGTATTTTTTGACCACCAATGATCACTTCGTCGGCGAAGGTAAGGGTGGTGGCGCTGTTGGCACCGGTACGCCATACTTTGCCAAAAGGCACCAGGTCGCCAAATATTTTGCGGCCTTTCATTCCGGGGCGGCTGTACGATAATTCAATAGAACCGAGACCGAATTCCTGTTTAATGGTTTGTGTGCTGGAAGGAGCGGGTGTTTTTAATTGCGCGTTGGTAGCAAAAGCGAATGCAAGCAAGCATACAATCAAACATGTCTTTTTCATCATTCATGAATTTGCGCGAAAGTAAGCTATAAAAGAATGATACAGGGAGAATGTTGGATGAACGGATCATTAAAATCGCACGATCACCGTTACCCTTGCTTTGCGTACTTTTTTCAATAACTTCCAGCCCGGGCCTTGCATTATAAGCCGGATGGCTTCATCGTCGCATGCTTTGGAGAGCGATTGTTCTATTTTGAAACCGGATAATTCACCTTTTTTATTTACGTCAAAAGAAACTATTACCTGGCCGATAGAAGAACTATTGTTGAAAGTTACTTTCTTATTTTTTTCGAGATATTGATCAAATGCCACCCAACCGCTTGCTGGTTCTGCATCGTGTACAATATAGTTGGGCAGTTTATTGGCAATGGCGGCTTTATATCTGTTTCCTTTATAATATGCCACCTCATTTGAAGCAATGGCTGCATTGGCCGGCTGCAATTGTAACTGGTTCATGGTGGCATTGTTTTCCAGTCTGAAATTCTGGGTGCCATAACCTGAAACATTAACTGCCACATCTACTACTGAATCGGATACCGGTATTTTAAAATAGCCGGTTTTATCGGTAACGAAATTATTGTTGTTTTTGGGGATCTGCAGATACGCATTGGCAATAGGGTTACTATTTTGGTCAGTTACCTGTCCTTTAATAACACCGGAAAGGTCATTGCTAACACCTATTGTTTTTTTAGGGCTATCTTTAGTTTTAATCGTTATCAGTTCTGTTTCCCGGTCTTTGAACACATTATTATAGGTCGATTCTTTTCTGGCCTTTTTAAGTTCGGGCATGGCAGCTGAAGCTACAGGGGGTACGGCTGTTTCCTGTTTTGCAACCGCTGCGTCTTTATCAGCTTCTTTTAATCTTTCCCAATCAGAAACGTTATCCTGTTTAACCGTATCGGCTTTCCCGAACGATAAGATAGCTTTGTTTTGTACAGTGGCGGCAGAAGCTGTTGCTGGTTTCTTTTCCTGGGCCAGAACCTGGTCATCTGTGGGAGCGTTGCGATAACTTCTTGTGGGCGCAGCGGATTTATTAATATTCGGTTCAACACTTTTTGCCGGTGCTGAATCGGTGATCAGCGTTCTTTCTTTCGGCTCCTGTAAAACAGGCGCTGATTCCTGTTGCGGAATTTTCCTTTCTTCAGTTTTAGCAATTACCGGGGCACTATTTTTTTGTAAGGATGAATCAGACAGCAGGCTATAGATCCATACCCCGGTTATTATCACTACCACTGCGGCTGCAGCTGCCTGCCAGTACCGGAATGGCTTAAACGCCACTACTTTGGCGGCAGGGGCGGTTTGGGCTTGAAACTGCTGTTGTAATTGTTGCAGCTGGCCGGTTACCAGGCTTTCATCATGTTCGGCAAAAGCCTGTTGCATTCCTTCTATGGCATCGGCCAGGAACGGATCATCCAGCGCCGCTTTTTCCATAGCATGCATTTCTGCGGCAGATAATTTCCCCTGCACATATCGCTGGAGATCTGCTGCCGAATACTGGGTAATATGTTCCTTATGATCGCTCATTGCATTTTGCCAGATGTATTCTTACTTTTTCATTCTTTATTTTTCATTTCCCATTTCCAATTCTTCCGTTTTCATGTCCTTTTCCATGCATATTTTCAAATTGCGCCGGCCGTTCTGAATAAAGCTGCGAACTTTATTCCATTCAATACCGGTTTCCTCAGCAATTTCTTTATAGCACTTATTTTGCAGGTAGAACAATTCCACCGATTTTTTTTGCTCTGTTGACAGGGTTTCCAAACAACGTTCCAGCTTTTGCAGGTTCTCTTCCCTCAGCTGTATGCCATTCAGATGCATTTCTTCTTCCAATTGCATACTGTCTGGATTAAATTCTGTTGTTTTCAGGTTTTTCGGTGTACGTAACTGCATGAGGCAGTAGTTTTTAGCCAGGGTATACAGCCAGCTTTTAAAATTGTCCACTTCGTGTTTGGGCAGTTTGGCCACCAGTTCCTCAAAAATTTGCATAACAGCGTCCTTCGCCGTTTCAGGCTGTTTCAGGTACTTCAGGCAAACGCCATACAGGAGGTCCATGTACCGTTGAAAAAGAACAGCCAGCACTTCCATGTTCCGGGAAGTGCGGAATACGGCAACCAGCTCTTTATCTGGTAACTCATTGGTTGGTATGTTCTTTATAAATGCCACCGGCGGCTAAAATTAGCAAAAGATACAGTAAGTAGCGTAGGTATTTAATAAGACGGCTACATTGGGCATAGGTGGCCATTTTTTTGAGTCACCCGTATGTAATTATCTGAGCGGCTACATCTACCATAGTGGTGATCGTTCTTATGGAATTTAAAACTATTTAGCATCTATTATTAAACAGTGCCTTATGTCAAAAGCTATACAAATACGAATACCCGAACCCTGCCAGGAGAACTGGCATAACATGAAGCCAACTGAACAGGGCCGTTTTTGCGGATCGTGCCAGAAAACAGTGGTTGATTTTAGTGGCATGACCGATAAAGAGCTGCTGGATTATTTATCGAAAGCGTCTCAGCATACCTGTGGCCGGTTTGCAAAGGATCAACTGAATAAGGACCTGGAACCAGTGACAATCAAAAAGAGATTTACCTGGGCGTATGTCTGGAATATCATGCTGGCTACCTTCCTGATCACCGAAGCAAATGCACAGGTGAAAACAGTGAAGAAGAAAAAACCTGAAGTACAATTGCCTGATCTGTTACCAAGAATGGGCACCGTGGCGGTTGTTGAAAAAGATACAGCGGTAGTATATAGAGAACTAAAGGGCGTTGTGCTTGACAGTACGAACAAACAGCCACTTGCCGGCGCCAGCATCTTCATAAAGGGCCGGTCAACAGGCACGGTTTCCGATTCATTGGGGAACTTCAAATTGGTGATTGATGAAAATGAACCGGTTGAATTAACGGTCTCTTATGTTGGTTATGAAACACAAACGCTGAAGATAGACAGTAGTACAAATTTGCAGGAAATAAAATTATCATTATCTCCAATGATCTATGGCGATGTGGTATTAGTGGGCGGTTTTTCAGTTGTTCATAAAAAGCCAAAAAAGAAAATTATCAATAACTGGAAGCCTTCCATCCTCAAAAAGGATATTAAAATTTATCCCAATCCTGTTGTGAAGGGCAATAACATCCAGGCAAGCCTTTCCTTAAAACAAGCTGGTGAATACAAATTGGAATTGTTGAATGTACAGGGCGAAGTAATGACTGTACAAAAGCTGCAGATGGCGACAAAAGAACAAGCCATTACCATTCCTACCCAAAGCGGTTGGGCACCTGGTATTTATTTGGTTCGTGTTTCTGCACCGGGTGTAAAGAATGTGTATCAGTGCAAGGTTTCAATAGAATAATATCTTTTCTAAGTACAGGGTTTTCTCAGGATGTAATGAGTAGTGATTATTTTCTATTTCATGGTTCTATACCGGCTGCAAGGCCGGTATTTTTGTGTGCGCCATGCAT
>NZ_JBJMLX010000465.1:0-9665 GCF_045805085.1 Niastella sp. | reverse complement strand
CAACCCGATGGACAGGTCATGTTCCTGTTTATCCTGGCAATGGCCGCGGCAGAAGTCTCGGTAGGACTGGCACTCGTGCTTCAGATCTATCATCAGCATAAAACGATGGATGTGGATAGGCTAAAGGAGTTAAGGGATTAGTTTCAAGTTCAAAGTTTCAAGTTCAAAGTTTTAAGTTCATAGGTTATTAAGTTCTTAAGTTATTGAGTTCGTTAGTTCTTGGATTGCATTCCTGGTTATCTGGTTAACTCGTCAACTGGTCAACTTGTTAACCCTATCAACTATATCAACTTTTCAACTATGTCTCAACTTTTAGTATACATACCTGCTTTACCGCTGATTGGTTTCTTGTTACTCTCGTTGTTTGGGCGAAAGTTAAGCAAACCAGTTATTGCCGCAATAGGTGCGGGTACGGTATGCATAGCGGCGATCATTACCATTGGAATGGGCATTTCATTTTTGCTAACGCCACCGCAGGGGGGCGCCTGGCAGCAACTGTTGTGGTCATGGTTCAGGGTAGGAACGTTATCAGTTGATATCAGTTTGCGCGTAGATGCTTTAACGCTTGTCTTTATATTTATAATCACTTTTGTAGGCGCGCTGATCCACATCTATTCTACTTTCTTTATGTGGCGCGATGCCGATTATGCCCGTTTCTTTGCCTGTATGAATTTGTTCGTGTGTTCTATGTTGTTACTGGTTATGGCCGATAATCTGTTGCTGTTGTACCTGGGGTGGGAGGGGGTTGGTTTATGCAGTTACCTGCTCATCGGGTTCTGGTATGATGTACCCTCTAATTGCCGGGCGGCCAATAAAGCATTTTTGATCACGCGTATCGGCGATACCGCTTTGCTGATCGGTTTGTTCCTTTTGTTCAAAGAGCTCGGTTCGTTGAACATAACAACAATTTTGCAACAGGCGCCTGGACATTTTACGGCAGGAGGTTCACGCATCCTCCTCATTACGATATTATTATTGGCAGGCGGCATGGGTAAATCGGCGCAGTTGCCGTTGCAAACCTGGTTGCCCGATGCCATGGCCGGTCCGTCCCCGGTAAGCGCCCTGATACATGCAGCCACCATGGTTACTGCAGGCGTGTATTTGATTGCCCGTATGAATGGGTTGTTCCTGTTGTCACCGGTGACGATGGCCATTGTAGCGATCATCGGCGCTATTACATTATTTGTTGCGGGTTGCAGCGCCCTGGTGCAAACAGACATCAAACGGATCCTGGCTTATTCCACCATCAGCCAGATCGGGTATATGTTCCTGGCATTGGGCGTAGGCGCCTGGAGCGCCGCTATTTTTCATTTCTTCACCCATGCGTTTTTCAAAGCCCTTTTGTTCCTGGCTGCTGGTGTAGTGATTGAAGCCCTGCACCATGAACATAATATTTTTATGATGGGCGGACTGCGAAAAAGAATGCCCGAAGTGTTTATTACATTTCTGGCAGGCGCCGCTGCTTTGAGCGCCTTGCCATTGGTGAGCGCTGGTTTTTATAGTAAGGATGCTATTCTCTGGTACAGTTGGAGTGCAGCCGGTGGCAGCCCGGTGTTGTGGTTCATTGCCCTGGCCGGTGCATTTATTACAGCCTTATACAGCACGCGGTTGATGCTGGTGGTGTTCTGGGGCGATATGAAAACACATGTGCATGAGCAACCCGACCGGGGCATGATCATTCCGCTGCTCATCCTGGCTTTCTTCTCCATTACAGCTGGTTTTATTGAATGGCCGCATAATATGTTCCACCTTACACTGTTTTCTGACCAGGTACAAAAAGTATTACCCGAAACCGTAATGAAACAAAACCAGCCTTCCGAGTGGTTGTTACAGGGCATAGCCATGTTGGTGTCATTGTCGGGCGTGTATCTGGGATATGTACTGTATTATGGAAAGACAGGTGTGCGGTGGCAGCAGTCGCCCGGTTTGTCAGCCACGCGCAATTTTTTATTCAGCGGCTGGAAGTTTGATCAGCTGTACAATTTTGTATTTGTAAAACCATTTTTGTTTTTAACCCGTATCAATAAAGGTGATGTGATCGATCGGATGTACACCGCCATTGCCCAGGCAAGTATTAGATTGAACAGCTGGTTGTCGGTTTCACAAAACGGCTCGCTGCGGATGTACATCGTTGGTGTGCTGGCTGGTATCCTGTTTATTATCACGCTTCAATTGTTGTTATGATACTGGTTTGGATGATAAGCATTTTATTGATTGGCGGCGTTGCGTGCTGGCTGGTGGCGCAACGCAATCAGCTGGCCTGTAAGTGGACGGCCCTGGTTGCGGTGATCGCTGCGTTTCTGCTGCCAATAATCTGGTACCTACAACATGTACCAGCTGTTGGCAGCGGTAATACCTGGCTGATCGATTTCCAGCTGAACTGGATCCCTGCCTTCGGCATCAGCTTTCACCTGGCGATGGATGGGCTCAGTTTTGTTATGATCCTGCTTACTGCCCTGCTGGGCATCCTGGCGGTGCTTTGTTCCTGGAATGAGATCCGGGAGAAAACCGGGTTTTACTTTTTCAATTTGTTATGGACGCTGGCTGGTATTGCGGGCGTTTTTGTCGCCATGGACCTTTTTCTGTTTTATTTCTTCTGGGAAGTAATGCTGGTGCCTATGTATTTCCTGATTGCCATTTGGGGCGACTTCAATCGGCGCAATGCGGCCTATAAATTTTTCATTTTTACCCAAACGGGCGGACTGCTGATGCTGTTGTCGATCCTCGCCCTGTATTTTATTCATGGACAACAAAACAGCGGCAATTATACATTTGACTATTTCGCCTTATTGAATACTGCCATGAACAACGATGCTACTGCCCGCTGGATCATGCTGGGGTTTTTGATCGCTTTTGTGATCAAGCTGCCGATGGTTCCCCTGCACAGCTGGTTGCCCGATGCGCACAGCGAAGCGCCCACCGCCGGCAGTTTGATCCTCGCAGGGTTGCTTTTAAAGACCGGGGCTTATGGCATCATCCGGTTTGTATTGCCTTTCTTCCCTGTAGCTGCAGCTGGTATTGCCTGGTGGGCCATGTTGTTGGGCGTGGTAGGTATTATCTATGGCGCATTGCTGGCGTATGCCCAAACCGATCTTAAACGGCTTATTGCATATACATCGGTTAGCCATATGGGATTTGTATTGTTGGGTGTTTTTGCTTTCAGGCAAATGGCGCTGCAGGGCGTGGTGATGCAATTGCTTACGCATGGAGTGAGTACGGGCGCCTTGTTTGTGCTGGCCGGCATGTTGAAAGAGCGGCTGCATACCCGTGACATCAATCAAATGGGTGGTTTATGGACGGCCATGCCGCAGATGGGCGGCCTGGCGATGGTGTTTGTAATGGCCTCTTTGGGCCTGCCCTTACTGGGTAATTTCATTGCCGAATTCCTCATTTTGTTAGGCGCATTTGAAGTAAGCCCGGTGTTGTCAGTTATCGCCAGCTTTGGATTGGTGCTGTCGGCATTGTATTCCTTGCGCATTATGCAAAAGGTGTTTTTTGGACAGATCCAAACAATTACCGACCCACCCGCCGATATAAGCGCCCGCGAATGGATCATAATGGCATGTCTTACCGCTGCCATTGTTTTCCTGGGATTATTTCCACAGCCGGTGTTTGATATGGTTAATGGTACTCTTAGTCAATTGGTACGCTTGTAATTCAAAGTTGCCAGTTACCGGTTTTCCCGGCAACCGGGAACATTAAATTCTTCATAACATGACATACCTTCAATTTTTAGCATTACTTCCTTTCATTATACTCGCAGCAGCTGCGATCGTAGTGATCCTGCTGATCGCATTCAGGCAAAGCCATACGGTGATACAGGTAACGGGCTTTATGATGATGTGCGGCGTGGTGCTGGCTATGTGGTATGTGCGGAATACGTTGCCCCGGGAAATACCGCCGTTGCTGGTGGTAGATGGATTGGCCGCCTTGTTTACCGGGCTCATTATATTTTCGGTACTGGTGGTGGGGCTGCTTTCCTATATTTATTTCGAAGAACGCGAAGAGAACCCAAAGGAATATTACATCCTGTTATTCCTGGCTACCCTGGGTTCAGCGGTGCTGACCATCAGCCGGCATTTCATTTCTTTTTTTATTGGGTTGGAATTGTTGAGCGTAAGTCTGTATGCGTTGATCGCGTATTTGCGAAACCGCAATAATGCGGTGGAAGCGGGTGTGAAGTACCTGATGCTGGCGGCTTTGTCATCGGCCTTTTTGTTGTTCGGCATGGCATTGATCTATATGGAAACGGGCAGTATGGAGTTTTCCGCCATTGCCCGCGTTATTGATACCACAGGCATGTCGGTTTTGTTTATTATGGGTATTGGATTGATCCTGGTAGCCATTGGGTTTAAACTGGCGTTGGTGCCATTTCATTTGTGGGCGGCCGATGTGTACCAGGGCGCACCGGCGCCTGTGACGGCGTTTATTGCCACCGTATCGAAGATTGGCGTTTTTGCCGTTTTAATACGTTTTGCAGATGCCATCCATTTACAACAAAATGTGCTGGCAGTTACCATCATTACCATAATGGCCATTGCCTGTATGATCGTAGGAAATATCCTGGCCTTAATGCAACAGAACGTGAAACGCCTGCTGGCTTATTCATCCATTGCGCATTTTGGCTATCTGCTGGTGGCGTTTTTGTCGGGCAATGCCGGTATAGGCGCCGCTGTATTTTACCTGCTGGCTTATTCCATTACCCTGTTATCGGCATTTGGTGTCATTACCTTGTTGTCAACCACCCGCAGGGATGCCGATGACCTCAGCGTTTACCGCGGTTTGTTCTGGCGCAGTCCATTAATGGCGGCCATCTTTACCGTTGCGTTATTGTCGTTGGCGGGCATTCCGTTAACAGCAGGATTTCCTGCCAAATTCTTTATACTCACAACCGGGGTGCAACAACACCGGTGGTTACTAACCATTGTTTTGGTTTTGACCAGTGTGATCGGGTTGTTTTATTACCTGCGTATTATCAGTACCCTGTTTGCTACGCCACCGTTAACACCGGTGAAAGAAAGAACGCTGCATCCATTCTTTTACGTAGCCACCTATGCCTCGCTGGTGGTGCTGATGTGTTTGTTAGGCTGGTTAGGTGTATATCCCGGTTTCATAGTAGAAAATGTACGAGCATTTTTGAGCTTTTAATTACGATGCCCGTGGGATTAAAAGCAAAAGGCCGCCCCACATGATGAAGCAGCCATAAAACTTTAAACTTAAAACATAGAACTATAAATTAATTCCCCCTGCTACTTCAATCCGCTGCCCATTGATCCAGGCAGCATCGCTCGTACACAGGAACGCCACTACCGGACCAATATCTTCAGCTTCGCCCACACGATTTAACGGTGTCAACGAACTGAGGACTTCCTGCAATTTGGGATTGTTACGGATGGTAGCATTATTGAAATCTGTAATAATGGGGCCTGGCGCTACAATGTTGGCTGTAATTCCTTTAGCACCTAATTCTTTCGCCATGTATCTGGTCAATACTTCCATGGCGCCTTTCATGGATGCATATACGGAATAACCGGGATTTACGAACCGGGTTGTACCGGTAGAGATGTTGATAATGCGCCCGCCTTTGTTAATATACGGAACAAAATGCTGCGTTAAAAAGTAAACGCCTTTAAAATGTACGTTCAGAAATTCATCAAAAAATTCTTCCGTTACATTTTCAAAAGGCACACCGCCGCCAATGCCAGCATTGTTGATCAGGAAATCAAAAGCGTTGGTGTTCCATTTTGATTGTAGGGTAGACGCGACCAGTTGTACAAACGCGTTGTACGATTTTAAATCGGCCATGTTCAGTTGCAGGGCCACTGCCTGCTGACCCAATGCTTCAATGGTTTTCACTACTTCTGTAGCGGCTGCTTCATTGCTGTTGTATGTGAGGATAACGTTAATCCCTTTTTTAGCCAGGTTGATGGCCATATCTTTTCCCAGGCCCCGGCTGCCGCCGGTTACCAATGCGATTTTTGTTGTTGACATATTGTGCTATTTGTTACGCACAAAATTGGCAACAATTACCGGGATGGGCGTGGTGACAGCTTAAGGAAAAATGGTGAGTGTTTAAGAAAAGTGATAATTATAAACTATCCCGGTACTTTTTAGGGGTCATGCCGGTGAACTTTTTGAAGAATTTTACAAAGTTGGAAGGATCATAAGTAAGCTGGCGGGCAATTTCCCCAATAGGCAGGGGTGAAGTGGCTATCATTTCCTTGGACAGTACTACCAGCCGGTCCTCAAAAATATCGCAGGCGCTTTTACCTGTCACTTCCTTGACGGTAGTGCTTAAATGAACGGGATGAATGTGCAGCTGGTTGGCAAAATCCCTGATCTCGTACATGACTTCTACTTCGCCGGCTTTTAATTCCAGCATATGTTTATCCAGTGCTTCGGTGTATTGCTTCACTATCTCCTTCTGTCGAAAAGAAATGGCAGGGGTAGTTGTTGTTTCCATGAAAAGTTATTTTTTAAATGTCACATAAACGGTATCGCCTTTCTCTACTGTGTTATGTTCGGTTCTTACAGTGATCATGCTCTCAGGCAATGCAATTTCAATTTCATAACCGCTGCCCAGGAAAGCAACCTCTGTTACTTTTCCGGGAACAGCTGTTTTGCTTTTTTTAGCTGCCAGGGTAAATGCTTCAGGTCTGATGTATAACCGTTTGCCGTTACCGTAGGCTTTGGGTATTTCGCCGAATGCAGCTGCTTCCCCTTTGGTAAAACCATTGAATTTACCGAATAACCCGGCAGCATATTCATTAACAGGTTGCCGGTAAATTTTTTCCGGAGTATTCTGCTGAATGATCTGTCCGCTTTTCATTACAATGATCTCATCGGCCCAACTGAGGGCGTCCACCGGGTCGTGCGACACCATTAAACAGGTAATGCCCAGTCTTTCACCCATGGCCCGAATGACAGCCCGCAAGGTATTTCGGTGCAGGTTATCGAGGTTCGAGAATGGTTCATCCAGCAAGAACAGTTTTGGGGCGCCGATCAGTAACCGCGCCATGGCAATCCGTTGTTTCTCCCCACCGGAAACCTGGTCGGTTTTCCTTTTTAGCAAATGGCGGATGTGGCATATTTCATACAACGATTCTGCTTCGTGTTCGGGCAGGGTATTCGCGTATTCCAGTATTTCTTCAACCCGGTAATTATTGCGGAGTTCAAAATGTTGCGACAAATACGCCATTTTCGGATGGCCTGGGATCAATTTTTCATTCGGTCCTTCCACATGTTTGTTCTCGAACAGCACGTCGCCGGCGTCGGGTTGTATCAGTCCGCCAATGATCTTTAACAGGGTGCTTTTTCCGGATCCGGATTCACCCACGATCGCCAGTTTTTGATCCTTTTTCTGACTGAACGAAATGTCTTGTAAAACGGTGGTAGTACCCAATTGTTTGCCGATCCCGGAAACCTTTAATAACGCCATATTGCCTTTGTTGTTCAATAATTCAGGCGCGGGGCCATGGATTACTGAAAATTACTATTTTTTAAAGGCTCAAAAGTAATTCAAAAAGGGGCTAGTTGAAAGATTATACCTCCGCAGAAATTCCCATTCTATGCTTCAGATCTTCAAACCGGGGATCAGCTTTTACTGTTTTGTAAGGAGGATATTCTATGAAACAGGCAACTGGTCCCATTCTTTTATCTATGCAAAGGTTCAGATAATAGTAAGTTTTATCCAGGTTACCGAGGGCGAGGTAGATAGCGGCAAAATCCCCATCGATGACAGAGTCAGGTTCTTCCAGTTCGCGTTGTTCTAACTTTTGAATGCATTCCAGGGCTTTGTCTGTCATACCTAACCGGGCATACGCGTGACCCAGACCCATTAATCCTTTTAATGGATGATTGGTAAGCCGGTGTACTGTTAAAAAATATTCAAGTGCTGTTTGCCAGTCGCCCTTCATGCCAATACACCAGGCCTTTAATTCAATGGCGCTGCGCATTTCAGGGTTCATCTCCAGTAATTTTTCAGCTTGTACTATACCATCATCAAACCGTTCTGCAAAAATATACATCATGCCCAGAGAACGGATGATGGTAGGGGAGAGCGGGTCAATTTGTTCTGCTTCCTCCAGTACTTTAACTGCCTTTGCTTTTTGTCCCTTGGCGATATAATAAAATCCCAACAGGTCATAAGCGGCTACCGCACCGGGATTCAGTTCAATCGATTTTTGTAAGGCATCATATGCATCCTGCCATTTCCATTCATAATACAAATAAGCCATGGCTTTAGCGATATGCCCTTCTGCAATGGTGTCATCCAGTTCCAGGGCCTTATCGGCATACTGGTGGCCAATTTCAAAAGCCGTATGCGGAATCATTTGTCCCTGTGTGCCTAGCGCGCAATACGATTGCGCAACCATCGCATACGCTTCTGCATACCTGGGCTCGATGGCGATGGCCTGTTTAAAACATTCAATGGCCTTGCGGGTATCGCCGGGCGTCAGTTTATTCTTGAAATGTAATCCTTTTAAATAATGCGTATAAGCAGCAATGTTTTTAATGCTCGATTTTATGCCTGGCACCTGTTTGGGCGAAACCGTCAGGTTCTCTTTTAGCTTGTTGGTGATGATGGCGCTGATCTCGTCCTGCACTTCAAAGATATCATCGAGTTTACGGTCGTAGGTTTCACTCCAGATGTGAAAACCATCAGCCGCATTGATCAGCTGGGCGGTGATGCGAACGCGATTGCCAGCCTTGCGCACGCTGCCTTCCAGTATTTTGTCGACGTTCAATTGTATGGCAATGTCGCGAATGTCGTCATTCTTCCCTTTAAACGCGAAGGCAGAGGTGCGCGAAGTAACCTGCAGTCCATCCACGCGGGTGAGCGTATTCAGCAGTTCTTCGGTGATCCCGTCACTGAAATATTCATTCTCCGGATCGGCGCTCATATTTACAAAAGGCAGCACCGCCAGGCGATTGTTAGGCGCGGCCGTTTTGCCCCGCACTTCATTGCGACCGGGCACCACAATGCCGTTGTTGGCGATGGCGAACACCCGGATGGGTTGTTTTATATTCTTTAATTCAAAATAACCCAGTTCGCGGGTTTGAATATGTTGCTGGTTGCGGATCTCGTCATAGACTTTTTCGGAGACAAATACGCCGCCGGGCACGGCCAGCGACTCAATACGGGAGGCCAGGTTAACGCCGTCGCCATAAATGGCTTCCTCCTCAATGGTCACATCACCGGTATGGATGCCGATGCGCAGGTCAACTGTAGAGGATTGCTGCAGCAGTTGCTGGATCTCAATGGCCGCATGCACACTATCGATGGCGCTGTTGAAAATACTCAACGAACCATCTCCGTAATATTGTAAAATTTTGCCATAAAAGCGGGGAATAGTGGCTTCCAGCACTTCCTTAAGCCGCTGGCGTTTGCTACGGGCCAGTTGCTCATTTTCCTGCATCAGGGCGGTGTAACCCGTCATATCGGCAAATAATATAGCTGCAAGTTGTCGCATATCTGATGCAATTTAAGCAGAAAGGCACAAGAAACAAGGTGCACGTTTACAGGGAAACGGGTATGCTTTCAGTGAGGGATGTGAGAATACTTCCGTTTCCCCTTTATTTTATAGCTTTGCCCCTAAAAGCAATCTCATAGTATGATGAGATCCATCAGGGAGCTCCTAAAAAGATCAGGCGGCTATGAATAT
>NZ_JBJMLX010000464.1:0-14935 GCF_045805085.1 Niastella sp. | reverse complement strand
GCTGCTGAAGAAGCAAACTTCAACATATTGGGATCTGGATCTACATTGCGAATGTCGCCGCTGTCTCTTTTCAACCCTTTTATAGGGAAATAACTGCTGCCAAAGGTTTCTGTCTCGGGGATATCGAACGCCCCATACAGATCGAGCAGGTTACCGGGTGAACCATGCGCCTGGTTTACCGACAGGGTATTTCGTTTATTGGTCCATTGCGTGAATACGGTACTGAAATTTTCGCGCATAAGGTCTGCTAATGTTTCCCGGTAATCTGATTTTAACCGGGCAATTGTATCATTCACAGCATCGGAAACAAACAGGTTGATGTATTGCCGCAGGTCATAACCCCGCCGTTTTTGAAACTCGGTGAAGAAATCGGGTGTCCAGTCGGCATTGTACACTTCATAGCTGTCGTTGAAAAATGCCTTTACGCCGTGGGAGGAATTGCCAAATGCGGTATCGAATATTTTAAAATAGTTGGCGGTGGCTGTTTTTGAAAAATGATCGATGGTATACCCTTCCCCACCCGGCGCTGCCCTTTTTACCGCCTGGCGGGTTTTGCCAGTGAATATTGCATATAGTTTCAAATCATCTGCTGTACTATATTGAAGGTTGCCACTGGCATCTACCTTGCTGGTAAGATCGATGGCTGCACCATTTTTATTATACCCCATCAGGGCGCTCAATACTGCAAATCCTTTTTGTTTTGGATCATTGACGGTGATCTTTTCCGTGAGTGGGGTATTTGCTTTCAACTCATATTGCTGAACGATCAGTTTTGAGGCGGCATCGGGTATAGTTACGTTTGAACCGCCAATGGGCCAGCCTGTACCTACTGAAATATATACACCCATGTTCAACGCGTTCGATTGCTGAACGGTATGATCGAGCAGGTGCATCCATTGCGGCGATAAATATTTTATGTAACGGTTCTCGTAGCCCTTAGCCCCGTAAATGGGAACGATCTCTACCCCACCAAAACCAACCTTGTTATATTGTTGTAAGGAAGCGCTGATGTTCTTTTCATCCACCGCGCTGCCCATCCACCACCATCGGGTCCAGGGACGGGTTTGCTGGTTTATAGCGGGCCATTTTGTTTGTGCAGATGCAGATAATGTGAGTGCTGTTATACAACAGGCAAGGATCGTTTTTCGTAACATGCGGCTAATGTAGCGGAATTTGAGTGGCTGTCCTTCCTGTACTATCAGGGTTTCAGGGGAGCAACTCACCCACCCACAGCGATTTGCCTTGCACTTTTAATTTGTTCTTAATGTCTGCCTGATTGCCATCGATTATATTCCTTGCTTTGGTAAATGCTTTTGTTCTTTCTTCAAACCGGTGCATATCTATTTCCTTCTCCTGGCCGGTGGGGTTCATGACGCACATGACGGTTTGTTGCGCCGTATAGCGGAAATACACATAAACACCGTCCTCCGGCACGTATTGCATCATTTTTCCTGTTGTTAATGCCGGGGATGTTTTGCGATAGTTAGCCAGGGTTCTTACATAATTATATACATCGTTTTCGGAGGGTGTTCTGCCGCCCGGTTCAAACTTATTGGCGGCATCGCCGGGCCAGCCTCCGGGAAAATCCAATCGTACCAGCCCATCGGGATCGGCAAAATTCTTCATCAGGATCTCCGTACCATAATACAACTGCGGTATACCGCGAAAAGTAAGCAACCAGGCAATGCCCATTTTTTGTTTGGCAATGTCCTCGCCTACCATGCTGAAGAACCGGCTCAGGTCGTGGTTATCGAGAAAAAGCACATTCTTCATGGGATCGGCATACACAAAATCATTGGTGGCGGTCAGGTACAGGCGGTTCACGCCTTCCGTCCAGCCAAAATCCTGCGTTAATGCCGGCACAATGCCATAGAGGTTGAGTTGAAAATCGGTCACCCCCGGCAGATTGCTTTTATACGGGATGTTGTATTTGTTATGGGTGAAAAAACTCTGGTCGGGAATGCCATGTACCCAGGTTTCGCCGAATAAATGCAATTGCGGATATTCATCGAGCAGGGCCTTGTTGCAGCGGTTCATAAAATCGAGGTCGTTATAAGCATAGGTATCTATGCGCCAGCCATCGAGCCCGAATTCTTCCGTGCACCAGATGGCGTGTTGTATCAGAAAGCTGGCTACCTGTGGATTGCTTTGATCCAGATCGGGCATTACGGCCGAGAACCAGCCATCGCTCATTTTTTTCTTATCAATTTGAGCAGCGTATGGGTCCATCAGCACCTGATCTTTATAGGTAGTATTGGTATAAACCGGCCACCAGTGAAACCAGTTGCTATCGGGCAGATCCCGATACAAAAAATGCTCGATGCCTACATGGTTATATACGGCATCCTGAATGATCTTCATACCGCGTTTATGTAAACTGTCAATCAGTTCATGATAGGCGCTGGCGCCGCCCAGCCGCGGGTCGATGGTATAATGATCGGTAAATGCATAGCCATGCTCTGTGCGGTCGGGCATGTCGTTTAACAGTACAGGGTTCAGCCATAAGGCCGTTACCCCTAATTGTTGCAGGTAACCGAGATGGTTCTGGATGCCTTTCAAATCGCCGCCGTGGCGTTTGAAATAATCACTGCGATCGAGGCTTTGGTCTTTTAGCCCGGCAATACGATCGTTGGCAGGATCGCCATTGCTGAAGCGGTCGGGCATAATGAGGTAGATCAGATCGGAACTGTTTATGCCTTTGATGCGGGTGTTGCCGTTCTGGGTGCTGCGTGGTTTGAGGGCATACGTCAGTTGGGCAACAGTTGTAGTAGTGTTATTAAATGTGAAGGTAAGCTGGCCCGGCGCCGTGGTTTTGCTGATGTCGAGATAAATAGTAAGATAGTTAGGGTTAGCATAGGTGCTTACACTGGTCATTTTTACCCCGGCATAAGGCTTCAACACTACCTGGTGAGCCGATCTGATATTATTGGCATGTACCAGCAATTGCAGCTTTGTGTTTTTCATGCCAACCCACCAATGCATAGGATACACTTTTAAGCTATCTTCTGCCCGGGCATCGATCACCCATAGGCAACCCATAATAAGGATCAGTAATTTTCTACAGCAGATCATCGTGTGTTTTTTCTTTAACAATTAACGCACAAACAATACCTGCTACAATCAGTAAGGTGCCGCCAATCTGCACGGCCAACAGGCGATCGTTGTGCAGAAAAGCGTTCATGATCTTTCCAAAGAAAAGTGATGCAATGATCTCGGGCAATACAATAAAGAAATTAAAGATGCCCATATAGATGCCGATCTTGTTTTCAGGTAAGTGTCCGGCCAGCATGGAGTATGGCATTGATAATATAGACGCCCAGGCAATGCCCACCAAGCTCATGGAAACATATAACATAGATGGGTCGCTGATATACTTCACCGTGAATAAACCAATGCCGCCAATGAGGAGACAAAAGGTATGCGTCATTTTTTTGCCCAGCTTGGCAACCCAAAAAGAAAGCGTGAGGGAAAACAAAAAGGTGACGAGATTTAGAACAGATGAGGTAGCATTGGCATGTTCTATCCCCTGCGTATAAATGTCGTTGGAAGTGTTGGGATCGCCTTTGAAAATATCGCGCGCTACGCCGGTGGTGTAATAAAACCACATGAGGAACAACCCGGGCCAGGTAAGGAACTGCACCAATGCCAGTCTTTTCATTTGCGCCGGCATATTAAAGATCGAGGAGGTGATCTCCTTTATAGCCCCACCAATGCCACTACCATGTTCTGCATCCAGTTGTTGCCGCCAGTTGGGATCGGCAGGCGGATATTCTTTACTGCGGAACACGGTATACAACACCGCTGCCAGGAACATGATGCCGCCAATATAAAACGACCACATAATGTTTTGCGGAATGCCACCGGCCGTTTTCTGCCGCGAAATGTGAAACCAATTCACCAGTATTCCGGGTAAGAATCCGGCAATGAACGCCGCCGCGCCAATGAACATGCTTTGCATGCTATACCCAAAGGGCCGCTGTTGGTCATTGAGGTTATCGGCCACAAATGCGCGGAACGGTTCCATACTAACATTGATGCATGAGTCCAGGATCCACAGGGTGCCTGCCGCCATCCAGATGGTAGAGGCATTGGGCATTATAAATAAAGCGAGCGAACTCAAGATGGCGCCTATTAAAAAGAATGGTCGTCTGCGGCCCCAGGTTGGGTGCCAGGTGCGGTCGCTGAGATAGCCGATGATGGGTTGAACCAATAAGCCGGTCATGGGTGCCGCCAGCCACAGTCCGGGTATTTGTTCGGCCGATGCGCCCAGGTATTCATAGATGGCGCTCATGTTGTTCATTTGTAACGACCAGCCAAACTGGATTCCAAAGAAGCCGAAACACATATTCCAGATCTGCCAGAAGTTGAAATGGGGTTTTGCCTGAATGGCCTGTTCGGTATTCAATACTATGGGGGATGGTTCCATATGCAATCGCTTTGAGTATGTTAAGATACTTAGTTTTCCGTACAGTGCCGGTATTCAAATCGTGAATCGACAGTTGACAATGTCGTGAAACGTGAAACGGCAAGATCGTGAAACGGATCGCAGTCAGGGTTGCCTTCGAAAAAAAAGGCGAGCCACTCTTTTAGAGTGACCCGCCTTAATGCATTTTATCCCCTTTAGGGGCTTGGGGGGTTATATCACAAACCCATCTGGTAAAATAGACCCCTTCTTCACTACAACAATTCCGTCTTTTATGGTGTATAACGAGTGATCGGTATTTTCGAGATGATTGCTGCCATTGATGCGCACATCATTACCAATGCGGCAGTTTTTGTCGATAATAGCGTTGCGGATGTAACAACGTTCGCCTATACCCAGCTTTGGCAACCCTCTTTCCAGTGAGTGCTGCATTTCTTCAATGGTCTCAAAATAATCGGAGCCCATCACATAGCTGCTTACTACTGTACTGCCATGGCCTATCCGGCTACGAATACCGATCACGCTGTTCTCGATGCGGCTGGCATTGATGATGCTGCCTTCTGCAATGATTGTTTTTTCGAGTGTGGTGCCGCTGATCTTGGCCGGGGGCAACATGCGCGCACGGGTATATACGGCATTCCTGTTGTCGAATAAATTGAATGGTGGAATGTCGGCCGTAAGCGCCAGGTTGGCTTCGAAGAAGGAATAGATATGACCGATATCGGTCCAGTATCCATCATACTCGTAGCTCATGATCTTGTGCACACCGATTGATTTGGGAAGAATTTCCTTACCAAAATCGGTGGCGCCTTTATGTTCTTCCATTAACTGATCGAAGAGCAGTTTACGGTTGAAGATATAGATACCCATGGAAGCCAGGTATACCCTGCCCTGCTTTTGCATTTCGGGACTGGTTTCGCTTTTCCAGTCGGGCAACAGGTCCTGTTTGGGCTTTTCAATGAATGAAGTAATGTGACCGTCGGGGTTGGCTTTCAGGATGCCGAAGTCTGATGCTTCCTTGGCATGCACGGGAATGGTAGCTACCGAAATAGCGGCGCCTGATTCCTTGTGTTTGTTGATCATATCCTGGAAGTCCATCTGGTACAGCTGATCGCCCGAAAGAACGAGCACATATTCAAAATCGTGCTGGCTCAGGTGACGTAATGATTTGCGTACGGCATCGGCTGTACCCTGGTACCACGATGGATTATCGGGGGTTTGCTCTGCGGCCAGGATGTCAACAAATGCACTGCTGAAGATGCTGAAGTGATACGTGTTCTTGATGTGTTTGTTTAGCGATGCCGAGTTGAACTGCGTTAAAACAAACATGCGGTTAATACCGGAGTTGATACAGTTTGAGATTGGGATGTCTACCAAACGATATTTTCCGGCGATAGGCACTGCGGGTTTCGAACGGCTGGCAGTCAGGGGATAAAGTCGGGTACCGGCTCCTCCGCCCAGGATGACAGCAATCACTTGTTTGCTCATGATTGTAAATTTTAACCTGAATCTTGTTCTTTTATTCTCTTGTACTAGTCTACTCTGCTCTTCTTAAAGTTATACAATTATTGCGTTACTAACGACGAATAAAGATGTATATACTGTTTAACACTACTTTCCCAGCTGAAATCAAGGTTCATCATTCTCTGTCTTATTTGCTGAAGCCTTCCTTTATCATGGTACACTTCGGCAGCACGCCATACCGCATGGGTAATATCGGGTACACTGGCGTAGTTGTAGCAAATACCGTATCCATTCACGTCACCAAAATCAATAACGGTATCTTTTAATCCGCCGGTGCGCCGTACCATGGGCACGGTGCCATATCGCATGGAGTACATCTGGTTAAGACCGCAGGGTTCTACGCGTGAAGGCATTAACAAAAAATCGAGCCCGGCATACATGGTATGACTTAACCCTTCGTTATAACCGACGTATACGTTATAATCAGATTGTGATAATGGTTTTAATGCGCCAAGGCGGGCTTCTACTTCGGGGAAACCGCTACCCAATACGAGGAAGTTCATTCGGCGACCGATAAAGTAAAACGAATCGCTGATGACCTGGGGTAACAGGTCGGCGCCCTTTTCGCCTACGAGGCGGCCTATGAAACCTATCAGGGGTTTATCATAGTCGAGACCAAACTGATCGCACAACAACATTTTATTTTTTGCCTTGCCGGCTTCGAAGTCGTGCTCTGAAAAATGATGTTGTAAATATTCATCTGTTTCGGGGTCCCACACTTTGGCGTCGATGCCATTGAGGATCCCTACACATTTACCTTTTTCATATTCGAACAGCGGTTCCAGTCCGGCGCTCATCCATTTCAGCTCCTGCATATAGCTGGGGCTTACTGTGGTCACTTTGTCGGCGCATTTTACGGCGCTGGCCAATGGGTTGATGGCATTGTTCCAGTCGAGCATCCCCCACTTCCACATATCCCATTGGGGAATGAGTATGCTTCGGCTCCAGGGCATCCAACCCTGGTACTGGGCATTGTGAATGGTTAATACTGTTTTTATGGAGGCCAGTTTCCGGTATTTCAGACAATGTTTTGTCATGAAAGGGATCAACCCGGTTTGATGATCGTGCACATGCAGGATGTCGGGCTTTTTAGCCCAGGTATTCACCCAGTCAAGCACACAGATCTGAAAAGCAGTAAAGCGTTCGCTGTCGTCGTTGTAGCCATAGACCTTTTCGCGGTCGAGCAAGCCATTTACATCAACCAGGTACAGTTCAAACCCCAGTTTATTGGTCTTTTCCTTAATGATGGTAAACTCAAACCACCAGTTACCCATGTTGGTGCTGGCTTTGTGCACCACTTCCCATTCATTGGCGTATAAGAATTTGGTACGGTACATGGGCATAACCACCCGGGCCGAATGCCCCAGGTCATTCATATATTTTGGCAAGGCCCCTACCACATCTCCCAAACCACCTGCCTTAGCTACAGGGTAACATTCCGCGCTTACATGTAAAATATCCATTCTAAAAGATCGGGTTAATAGTAAAAAGGAAATGTGTGTTCAATATAGGAAGGATTTTGATTGAATGATGCAGTTCTATAAAAAATGATTACAAAACGTCTCTTATATGACACGGTTAATAGACTGTTATTGCTTCCGGCAACAGAAATTTTCATGCCCGATGCCGCTAAAGCGGTATCTTGGCGATTGCTTTTGAAAAACGCTTAAAAGGGTAATTGAAATGCTGCAGTCGGTCCCGGGAGAAACGGGCGCAGGCTGTGGTAAAAACTTGTTATTTTTAAAACATCTTTTTGACTAAAAACTAACCTTTCAATGAGTCAACAAACCAAATGGTCGCAATTTGCTGTACTTGTTTCTGTGTTCTTTTTCTGGGGTTTTGTGGCCGCCAGTAATGACATCCTGATCCCGGTTTTCCGTGAAAAATTACACCTGCAACCCTGGCAATCGCAAATGATCTCTTTCGCTTTTTATGTAGCGTATACTGTAGGTTCTGTTATTTACTACCTGGTTAGTAAAATATCCGGTGGTGACATTTTAAATAAAATTGGTTATAAGAACGGGATTGCGCTGGGCCTGGTGGTCTCGGCCCTGGGTACCTTATTATTTTACCCCGCAGCCCAGACACAATCGTTCTTTATTATGATCAGCGGCCTGTTCATTGTTGGACTTGGTTTTTCCCTGCAGCAAACAGCGGCCAACCCGCTGGCCATTGTAATGGGTGACCCAAAAACCGGCTCGCAGCGTTTAAGCATGGCAGGCGGTATCAATAACCTGGGTACTACCCTGGGGCCTGTAATAGTAAGTCTGGCCATTTTTGGTTCCGTTACCGGCGGCGTTAAAGTAGCCGACATTGGCGCGGTAAAAGTGCCTTACCTGGTACTAGGTGCAGCTTTCATTGTGGTAGCCATCATATTTAAATTCTCCCCTATTCCTAATAAGATCGAGCACAATGAGGAAATTGAAATGGATTTTGATAAGGGTTCAGAAGTAACTGCCAAACCAATGTATTCTCCCGCAAAAAGCAGTGCCTTGAGTTATTCTCAGCTTTGGCTGGGGATGATCGGTATTTTTATCTATGTGGGGGTGGAAGTAGCTACTGCCAGTAACCTGCCTCAGTTCATGAGCGAACACGTAAAAGAGAACGGGCTTCCCTTCCCTACTGATAAAATTGCCCCATTTGTTTCGTTGTACTGGGCTAGTTTAATGATGGGTCGCTGGACTAATTCAGTGGGCGCCTTTGGCTTCAGCGCTTCGATTAAATCTGTTCTGCGCTTTATTATGCCGTACCTGGCTTTTGGCGTTTTCCTGCTTATTAACAAGATCGCCAACCACGATATCACACCTTTTTATATATATGCCATTGTGATCGTTGCCCTTATTATCGGCGACCTGCTGAGCAAGGGTAATCCTGCCCGTCAGTTGCTGATATTTTCTCTTTGCGGTATTACAGCCCTTATCATTGGCATGCTGGCCGATGGCATGGTGAGCGTATATGCATTCACCAGCGTAGGCTTGTTCTGCTCTACTTTGTGGCCCTGTATTTTTACGCTGGCCATTGCCGGTTTGGGCCGTCATACCAATGAAGGCGCCAGCTTCCTGATCATGATGATCATGGGCGGTGGATTTATCAGCTTGTTACAAGGCTACCTGGCCGGTAATCACTTACTGGGCATTCAGGCATCCTTTATCGTAGGCGTTTTCTGTTTTGCCTACCTGGCTTTTTATGCCATTCGCGCCAAGGCCATTTTGAAGGCCCAGGGTATTGATTATGATAAACTTGAAAGCGGTGGAGGGCATTAATTTGCAAATTGATGTTATCTTCATGCCTCAAAATGGTCCGCAGGGGCTTTTTATGACTGAAAAATTGAAACTGAATTATAGTAATGAGACAACAAGAGTATGCCATAGGCATTGATATTGGCGGAACCAACACAGTTTTTGGAATTGTAGATCACCGGGGTGATATTTCGTACCGCGGCGCCATTTCAACCCGTAAGCACAATAATATTCCGGATTATATCGATGAACTGGCCATAGCCCTGGCGCCGGCTATTGAGCAGGTAGGCGGCTTCAATGCCATTCGTGGAATAGGCATTGGCGCACCCAATGGAAATTATTATAAAGGAACTATTGAATATGCTCCGAATTTACCCTGGAAAGGGCTGGTTCCCCTGGTTCAGCTCATGAACGATAAATTCGGCGTTCCCTGTTCTCTCACCAATGATGCGAACGCCGCAGCAGTGGGTGAAATGATGTATGGGGTGGCACGGGGCATGCGCGATTTCATTATGATTACCCTGGGTACAGGGGTAGGCAGCGGTATCGTAGCCAACGGTCAGCTGATCTATGGTCACGACGGTTTTGCCGGCGAACTGGGCCATACTACTACCATCCCGGGCGGCCGTTTACACAAAGGAACCGGTTTGCATGGTTCGCTGGAAGCTTATGCTTCGGCTACCGGCGTAACCCTGACCGCTATCGAATTCCTCGACCGCGACATGAAACGCGACAGCCTGTTACGCAACTATGCCAAGGAAGAAATTGATTCCCGTATTGTTTATGATTGCGCCATGCAGGGCGACGCCATCGCCCAGGAAGTGTACCAGTTTACCGGTGAGGTGCTGGGACTGGCATTGGCCAATTTCGTGATGTTCTCTTCACCTGAAGCCATCATCCTGTTCGGGGGTATGACCAAGGCCGGCGACCTGATCCTTAAACCCACCCGCGAACACATGGAGAAGAACCTGCTGCCCATTTTCCAGAATAAGGTGAAGCTGTTGTTCTCGGAATTGAAGGAAGCGGATGCTGCGATTTTGGGAGCGAGTGCGTTGGTGTGGGAAGTGAAGGCGGATAAGGTTGTTTGATAGTTGACCAGTTGACCAGTTAACCAGTTGACCTGTTAACCAGTTGACCAGATCAGTGCAAGTGGAAGCGGTGTTTAATGGGAAAAGTTGATAAGGTTGATGGAGTTGACAGGGTTGATAAAGTTGACGGGTTAACAAGTTGACGGGTTGACAAGGAATACAAAATAAATAAGGGCTCAAGCAGTTTTAAACAGCTTGAGCCCTTTTCTTATATCAAATTTTCTTATCTCCTACTTCTTACTTCAGCATTTTGAAACTCCAGATTTCGTTGTTTTCCGGCATTTTACTTTCTTTCCTTGTATTCCTGGTTAACTGGTTAACTGGTCAACCTACTTCTTTTTCCTCGCCTCCTTCTTCTTCACAATAAACACACTTGCCACCGGCCGCTCGCCTTCCTTATCCGCCGGTTGAATAGTTTCCTTTCCGTTTATGAGCATGCAGCTGCTGCCGCCGCCATCGAGGTTGATGGCCTCTTCGCAACCCAGTTCTACCAGGATGCGGGCCGTTTCATCGAGCGTGGCGCCTTCGGCCACACCCGGGCTACGGCCCTGTATAACCAGGATAATCAACCGGTGATTGTGGGTATAGCCAATGGCGGTACGCGGATGCCGGTCGTCCCGTTCAAACGCGTACAGCTGCTCTTCTTTATTGGTGATGAATACCGCGCCTTCCTGCACCAGTACCGGTCCGCCGCCGATGGCGGTATGCATCTTCCACCAGTTCCATTGTTCAATCGTATGCAGGTCGGCAAAAGAGGGATCGGGGTTGCTGCCTTTGGCAATAATGGGATGGGTTTGAAACCCATAAGGCCAGCGTTTGGCCGTGTCGGTGAACAACCAGGCAACATCGGCCACTCTCTTTTTAGTGATGCCAAATGCACTGCGGGTAGCGTAGTAGAAGGAATCGTTGTACAGACTTTTCAACGCAGGAATATTGTACGCAACCATTTTACCCTCCCGGATGATCACATTCAAATTCTGGTTGGTCTGAAACGAGAAATACCCGCCGTTTACGACGATATATGGTTTTTGTTCCCGGTTATAATATTGCGAAGGCGTATAGGCGTTACCGGCTCCTGTTTGGGCGGTAAAGTCAATGTGTTTGTCTCTTAGTTTTACTTCAACACAAAAGGCTGTAAAGGGACGGCCGTTTAATGAATCGGTGGTTTTAAAAACCCGGATGGCTTTGGGCAGGCTGTCAAATTCGCTATCCGCCTTTTTCCAGTGCAATTGGGAGAATCCGATTGCAGGCAAAAGGCAGATCGTCAGTAATATTGAGTGTGCAATTTGCAAAGTTGAAGAAGTAGGAAGTACGAAGTAAGAGATACGAAGCGTGAAAAATCTGTATTTCTTACCTCCTACTTCTTACTTCTGTATTTTTCAAACATCAAGGTGCTTTATTAAGATATCATCATCTCCTTCTGTTTCAGCCACTGTTCTTTGCCGTAACCAGGAATAACATGTTTTTCGCTATGATAAGAAGAACGAACCAGCGGACCGCTTTCCACATAGTCGAAGCCAATGTTATAACCAAATTCGCGGAATTCGGCAAATTCGTCGGGGTGCACAAACCGGAGTACCGGTAAATGCTTTTTGGTAGGTTGCAGGTACTGGCCAAGGGTAATCACATCCACGCCGCTGTTACGCAGGTCCTGCATAGTTTGTAACACCTCTTCTTTGGTTTCACCCAGTCCGCACATGATACCGCTTTTGGTACGCATGCCACCTTCTTTCAGTATTTTAAGCACTTCCATGCTGCGGCGGTATTTTGCCTGAATGCGTACCTGGCGCGTGAGGCGCTCAACAGTCTCAATATTGTGTGATACTACTTCGGGATGCGCTTCTATGATCCGTTGAACATCTTCGGCCTTTCCCTTGAAATCGGGGATCAGCGTTTCGAGCGTGGTATCGGGATTTAATGCTTTTACTGCTTTAATGGTATTGTGCCAGATGATACTGCCACCATCTTTCAGTTCGTCGCGGTCAACCGAGGTTAACACGGCGTGTTTTACTTTCATCAGGTGGATGGCTTCTGCCACGCGTTGGGGTTCATCCCAATCCACTGCATCCGGACGGCCGGTCGCTACTGCGCAGAAACCGCAGCTGCGGGTGCACACATTACCAAGGATCATAAAGGTGGCGGTGCCTTCGCCCCAGCATTCACCCATATTAGGGCAATTGCCGCTTTCACAAATGGTGTGCAGTTTATGGGTATCAACCAGGTTGCGTACATGCCGGTAGTTTTCGCCGGTAGGCAGTTTTACACGCAGCCAGTTGGGCTTTTTTACAACAGAGTTCGATTCATTTACACTACTGATAACTGGTAATTCCTGCATATGTCTTAGTATTCTGATTAAACCTTAGGGGTGTTTCCATATCAGGTATAATAACACACCAAAATCCAAAAGGTTTATGTAACAAATTGATAGCTAGTCAACTATTAGTCACCGGGTTGTCTATTGATCAGCAAAAATAACATAAAACTGGTAATCAGAGGCTTTTAGTTATCCCGTAACAGGGTATAAATCAGGTCAATGGTGAATGGTCAATGGAGAACGCCTTACTTTACTGGATGTGCTGGAGGTCGTGAAACGGCAGAAGGCAAATTTTAGCCTCGCGAAATTCGAGACTCGCTCAATCGTGAAACGTGAAACGTGAAAGAACTCGCGGCAATTCGAACGAACCACAAAACTAAAGAACTAACAAACTAACGAACTAAATAAAAAATGGGCCTCTTTTTGAAAGAGACCCACCTTAATATGTTTTAAGCTCCCCCTTTAGGGGGCTGGGGGGATCACTTTCGTCGCCCTAACAACAGAGAAATATAGGCGTTGAAAAAGAAATTCTTCTCAGGATTATAAGCCATTTGAGCTACTTTCTGCGCATAGTATTCTGCATTCAGCCCTACTTCAATGGCCGATACGGTTTCGTTGAACCGGCCATAGTCGAACCGCAGGGCCGCTTTGGCAGTTAAGCCAAATTTAGGCTGTACCTTGTTCCAGCCAACGGTAAACCCGGAAGCGCCCTGCTCCAGGTAATTGCTGTCGATAATATCGGGATAGGTTTTGCGATAGCGTTGTTGCGCCTGGTCTATCACATCTACATAATACGGTTTTTGCAACCCAACGCTTACCCCACCGGTATAAATGGCCATCACGCCTACCCCGTTCTTGTTGCCTTTACCACCAATTATGCGTTGCTGGCCGGCACTGAGCTTTACCTGGTAAAAATTATTGAGTTTGCCATAAATTACACTGTTGAAGTTAAACCCGTTCAACAGGGAAGTGCGCTTTTCCTTCTTGTGCTTTTTTTCGTTGATCTCAATCTGAAAGATATTTGCCACCCGCGGGCTTTTAAACCGTCCTATTTCATAGGAAAGCCCATAGCCATCGGTATTAAGTTTAATGCCGAAAACGTTTTGTTTATTAAAAATAATTTCTCCTTCCTCTTCCTGTTTTATCAGGGCATTGATCCTTTCTTTTCTGGCGGCCTGTTTGTCTTTTTTTGCTGTTGGCGATTTGGGTGTTGGGTTCTCCTGCGCCCATATTGTGGAGGCAAGAGTACCAGCCAAAAGGAACAAAACAATTTTCTTCACTGGCTATGATTTGATTATTAAACGTAAATTTAAGGTAAAAATATACATAATGACGGCTACTGTAGTTTACGAAGGAAATCTGAGAACGGTTTGTACACACGAAAAATCCGGATCCATTATTGAAACCGATGCGCCGCCGGATAACCAGGGTTTGGGTGAGCGTTTTTCCCCCACCGACATGGTAGCAACAGCCCTTGGTACCTGCATGCTAACGATCATGGGTATTAAAGCTCGCGATATGAACCTCGATATAAAAGGGATCAGGATCGATGTGGAAAAGATCATGAAGGCCGATCCCCGCCGTATTGGCGGTATAAATTTAACATTTCATTTCCCCGATTCGCTGCAGGTCGATGAAAAGCAAAAGACCGTTCTGGAAAGAGCAGCCAATACCTGTCCGGTTATGTACAGCATTCACCCCGATATTGCAGTGAATGTGACCTTCAACTGGAAACCTGAAATGATTGTAGGGTAAGGCATAAGGAACAAGACTCAAGGCCAAAAGTAGAAATTACAATAAACAGATATTTGAATTTTATAAAGCGTCCAAATACACCGGACGCTTTTTTTATTATGTGAGAACAACCTTTTGTAACGGAATTGCTTCTTCCAGTCATTAAAAATTGCTATTACAGATATGAAAAAATGGTCATCGCTTCTTTTCTTATTATGTACGCTTGTCATCGCTTCTCATGCCGCCATTCGCCTGCCGGCGGTCATCAGCAGTAACATGGTTTTACAGCAGCAGTCAACCGTAAAACTGTGGGGTTGGTCGGCTCCTTTTGAAAAAGTTATCATTACCACCAGCTGGAATAATAAGTCCGATACCCTGAAGGCCACTAACAATGCCAACTGGCAAAAAAACATTCAAACGCCTGCTGCCGGTGGTCCTTATACTATTACCATCTGGGGCAGCAATACCCCCGCTCCTATTGTGCTGGAAAATGTTATGATCGGTGAAGTGTGGGTTTGTTCAGGCCAGTCGAACATGGAGTTCGGCTACTACAATAAAATACCGGATGTTGCGGCCGAGCTGCCTACCTGTTATAATAAGAACATCCGCTTTT
>NZ_JBJMLX010000463.1:0-4667 GCF_045805085.1 Niastella sp. | reverse complement strand
ATTTGATGAAGGTCATGGTAACACCTCTACCGCCTATCAGAATGTGTTCATACATGATTTAACCGCTCCTGTAGCGCCCACCCTGGCTGATGTAACCGGTGAATGTACCGCTACGGCCACCGCCCCAACTACAACTGATAATTGTGCGGGTACGATCACTGGTACTACTACCGATCCATTGACTTACTCCACCCAGGGTACGCACGTAATTCATTGGACATTTGACGATGGCAACGGCAATACGTCTACAGCCAATCAGAATGTGGTTATTCATGATGTAACCGCTCCTGTAGCGCCCACACTGGCTGATGTAACCGGCGAGTGCACCGCTACCGCTACGGCCCCAACAACAACAGACAATTGTTCGGGAACTATCACCGGTACCACTACTGATCCATTGACCTATACTTCAGGCACCCATGTGATCCATTGGAGCTTTGACGATGGTCATGGCAATATCTCTACAGCTAATCAGAATGTGGTTATACATGATGTAACCGCTCCTGTAGCGCCCACACTGGCTGATGTAACCGGCGAATGTACCGCTACGGCCACCGCCCCAACAACAACCGATAATTGTGCGGGTACTATCACCGGTACTACCACCGATCCATTGACCTATTCAACCCAGGGCACCCATGTGATCCATTGGACATTTGATGACGGTCATGGTAACACCTCAACCGCCGATCAGAATGTGGTCATACATGATGTAACCGCTCCTGTAGCGCCCACCCTGGCTGATGTAACCGGTGAATGTACAGCTACTGCGACAGCGCCTACTACAACGGACAATTGTTCCGGAACCATTACCGGTACCACTACGGATCCATTGACCTATACTTCAGGCACGCATG
The DNA here is from genome assembly GCF_045805085.1 of Niastella sp. Classification (NCBI taxonomy): domain Bacteria; kingdom Pseudomonadati; phylum Bacteroidota; class Chitinophagia; order Chitinophagales; family Chitinophagaceae; genus Niastella; species Niastella sp. Next base: position 3,810 of record NZ_JBJMLX010000463.1, on the reverse strand, counting down.
TGATCCATTGGACATTTGATGATGGACATGGCAATACTTCAACCGCCAATCAGAATGTGGTTATTCATGATGTAACCGCTCCTGTAGCGCCTACACTGGCTGATGTAACCGGCGAATGTACCGCTACCGCTACAGCGCCAACTACAACGGATAATTGTGCGGGTACGATCACTGGCACTACCACCGATCCATTGACTTACTCCACCCAGGGCACACACGTGATCCATTGGAGTTTTGACGATGGTCATGGCAATATTTCTACTGCCAATCAGAATGTGGTCATACATGATGTAACCGCTCCGGTAGCGCCCACACTGGCTGATGTAACCGGGGAATGTACCGCTACCGCTACGGCGCCCACTACAACTGATAATTGTTCAGGCACCATTACCGGCACCACTACGGATCCATTGACCTATACTTCAGGCTCCCATGTGATCCATTGGAGCTTTAACGATGGCAATAGCAATATCTCTACAGCCAATCAGAATGTAATTATACATGATGTAACGCCACCGGTGGCTCCGGTACTGGCTGATGTAACTGGCGAATGTACAGCTACTGCTACAGCGCCCACTACAACGGATAATTGTGCGGGTACAGTTACCGGTACTACTACCGATCCAGTGACCTATACTTCAGGCACTCACGTGATCCATTGGAGCTTTAATGATGGTCATGGCAATATTTCAACAGCCAACCAGAATGTGGTTATCCAGGATGTAACTGCTCCTGTAACGCCCACACTAGGTGATGTAACCGGCGAATGTACGGCTACCGCTACAGCGCCCACTACAACGGATAATTGTGCGGGCACGATCACTGGTACTACCGCCGACCCATTGACCTACACAACCCAGGGCACACACGTGATCCATTGGACATTTGACGATGGCAATGGCAATACTTCTACTGCCAATCAAAATGTGATTATCCATGATGTAACCGCTCCTGTAACGCCTACACTGGCTGATGTAACCGGCGAATGTACAGCTACCGCCACCGCCCCAACAACAACTGATAATTGTGCTGGTACGATCACTGGTACAACTACCGATCCATTGACCTACTCAACCCAGGGTACGCATGTGATCCATTGGAGCTTTGATGATGGGCATGGTAATACATCTTCAGCTACACAGAATGTTATTATCCATGATCTATCCGGACCAACCATAACAACCGCCGCCGGATCATTGAATACAACACTGGAATGTGATGATGCCGCTGGTCTTGCAGCAGCATTGACCCTGGCGCCGGCAGCCATAGATAATTGCAGTGGTTCTACTACGATCCACCTTGTAACTGATGTCACTACAGCAGATCCCACATGCCCACATGGGTATGTACGGGTGCGTACGTGGAACTTTACAGATGGGCAGAATAATACGAGCCCGAATTTTGCACAGACCATAACCGTGCAGGACCATACACCACCATTCGTGATACAAATGCCTGCAGATGTTACAGTAGATGCCGATGCCAATTGTCAGGCTACCGGTGTAAACCTGGGCATTCTTTCTGCACAGGATAATTGCAGCAATGCGGTTATCATCACCAATGACCATCCAGGCATTTACCCGATAGGCACAACCATTGTAACCTGGACAATAAAGGATTCCTGTAACAACTCAATTACCCGGCAACAAACCGTAAGAGTAATAGATCATACCAACCCGGTGATCAGCAATTGTCCTAATGACATCACCGTATTTACGGGTGCAGGCGCGCTCACCTGTTCAAAAGGCGTGAGCTGGACACCGCCATCTGCTTCGGATAATTGCGGCAGCATAGCCTCCTTTACTTCCAACTATACACCAGGAGCAGTATTCCCGGTAGGAACTACCCTGGTGACCTATGTGGCAACCGATGCAAGCACCAACAGCAGCACCTGTTCATTCAATGTGAACGTTGTTGACAATACGCCTCCGGTGATCAGTAATTGCCCGGGCAATATTGTTACCTGTAACCCATCGGTAACCTGGACAGCACCTACAGCTACTGATAATTGCGGGGTGAATTCCTTTACCAACGATGCACCTGCCACCTTTACAGCTCCTGTAACAACAGTGACTTATACGGCGAAAGATGCAGCCGGGAATACAACCACCTGCAGCTTTACAGTAACGCTGAATCCAACCCCAACTGCGCTTGCGGCCAGCAACAGCCCGGTATGCGCCGGCAATACCCTGAGCCTGAGCGCCGGTGGCGGAGCCTCCTATTCATGGAGTGGCCCCAATGGTTTCAGTTCAAATTTGCAGAATCCCTCCATTGCTTTTGCTACTACAGCAGCAAGCGGAACCTATACAGTAACTGTATCAAACTCGTTTGGCTGTTCAGCAACAACTACAACCAATGTTGTGGTTAACACAGGAGTAACTGCAACGGCATCGAGCAACAGCCCTGTTTGTTCGGGCAGTACGCTGACCCTTATTGCAAGCGGTGGCGTATCTTATTCCTGGACAGGTCCGAATGGATATGTGTCATTACAGCAAAATCCCATTATTAATAATGCTACCACTACAGCAAGCGGCATATATACAGTAACGGTGACTAACGCATCTGGTTGTACAGCACAGGCATTTGTAAGCGCTACGGTTAGTGCAGGTATTAACGCGCTTGCTACCAATAATGGGCCGGTTTGCGAAGGAGCATCATTGAGCTTGAGCGCAGCTGGTGGGTCCTCTTATTCATGGAGCGGACCGAATGGATTCTCTTCCACCCAACAAAACCCATCCATACCAACTGCAACGTTGGCAGCCAGTGGCACTTATACAGTTACAGTAAGCGGTGGCGGCGGTTGTTCAGCAACAACTTCCACTAATGTAACGGTGAATACAGTACCAACTCCATTAGCTGCCAGCAATAGTCCTGTATGCCAGGGCGGTGCGCTGAGCCTGAGCGCTGGTGGCGGAACCTCCTATACATGGAGTGGCCCGAATGGATTCAGTTCCTTCCAGCAGAACCCTGTCATTTCCAACGTAACCCCGGCGGCTTCAGGGTTCTATACTGTAACAGTGACCAATGCCTCCGGATGTTCGGCAACAACAACTATCCAGGCGGCCATTAATGCAGTCACACCGGCTACAGCTGCCAGCAATAGTCCTGTTTGTACAGGAAATCCATTGAACCTGTTTGCCAGCGCGGGAGCAACCTACTCATGGAGTGGCCCCAACGGATTCAGTTCACTGCAACAGAACCCGACCATATCAGCGACCTCTTCAGCAGGTGGAATATATACGGTTACAGTGACCAACGCCAACGGTTGTTCATCCACGGCATCTACCAATGTGGTAATAGGCACTTCACCAGTTGCCAATGCATCCTCCAACAGTCCTGTATGCACAGGAGGCAACCTGAACCTGAGCGCCAGTGGTGGTATATCGTATAGCTGGAGCGGACCGAATGGATTCAGTTCACCGCAACAAAACCCGGTCATTGCCAATGCAACAGCATCAGCCGGTGGCGCCTATACAATAACCGTGACCAATGCAGCCGGCTGTTCGGCATCAACTACAATAAATGTAACGGTAAATGGGGCCGTATCTGCTGGTGCATCGAGCAACAGCCCTGTTTGTACAGGAAATACGTTGAACCTGTTTGCCAGCGGCGGTGTATCGTATGTCTGGAACGGACCGAATGGATTCTCTTCAACCCAACAGAACCCGGTAATTGCCAATACCACTGGTGCAGCCAGCGGTACTTATACGGTAACAGTGACCACCGCAACCGGATGTATATCAACGACCACAACAGACGTAACAGTGAATGCAGCTCCGGCAGCCAATGCATCGAGCAACACACCTGTTT
>NZ_JBJMLX010000462.1:0-2552 GCF_045805085.1 Niastella sp. | reverse complement strand
AACTATCATTTCATTAATAATTATCTCCCGGTTATGAATGAAATCAACCGCAAACCGCTTAATTCGTTAGGGTACGACTTCATTCCTTCCACTTCTTTACCTAAGGGGAAGGATGAATACTACCTGCGTAATAAACAGGTCAAGAACGGTATTCACTACCGCCATCTTTCGGCCTATGAAATTGAAGTACTGGTACGCAACCGCAACACATCTGACAACTGGAACAACCTGCTGGTGTCAGATGCGTTCAACCCGGAACTGGTGCAGAATTGCAAATTCTTTGGCCTGGTGCGTATTGGTAAGCTGGAGCCTTATTACCTCGAGTACCACAACTTGCGCCGGCCGGTAGGGTTCTACAACAGCACCGTTATCAGTTGCGACTTTGGCGACAACGTAGTCGTTGATAACGTTAATTACATTTCCCATTACATTATCGGTAATGGGGTGATACTGGTGAACTGTAATGAAATTGCTACCACCGATCACTCCAAATTTGGTAATGGCATCCTGAAAGAAGGTGAGCCCGAGAGCGTTCGCATCTGGATGGAATTATGCAATGAAAATGCCGGCCGCAGGATCCTGGCCTTCGATGGTATTTTACCGGGTGATGCGTTCTTATGGACCTACTTTCGCGACGATGATAAACTGTTGAACCGCTTCAAGGAATTTACCGAAAAGAAATTCGATGCGTTACGTGGTTATTATGGCACCATCGGCGACCGAACTGTAGTTAAGAATTGCAGGATCCTTAAAGATGTAAAGATCGGCAGCGACGCTTATTTAAAAGGCGCCAACAAAATAAAGAATGTAACCATTAATTCTTCCAGCGAAGCCAATACCCAGGTGGGGGAAGGCTGCGAGTTGGTGAATGGAATCATCGGTTATGGATGCCGGCTGTTCTATGGCGTAAAAGCTGTACGTTTTGTGCTGGCCTCCCACTCACAATTGAAATATGGAGCCCGGTTGATCAACTCTTACCTGGGTGAAAACTCTACCATTTCCTGTTGTGAGGTATTGAATTCGCTCATTTTCCCTTCGCACGAACAGCATCATAATAATTCATTTTTGTGCGCTGCCCTGATACAGGGGCAAAGTAATATGGCCGCTGGCGCCACGGTGGGTTCAAACCACAACAGCCGCAGTCCGGATGGTGAAATCATTGCTGGTCGTGGTTTCTGGCCTGGCTTATGTGTTAGCCTGAAGCATAATTCAAAATTTGCTTCTTATACTATCCTGGCTAAAGGCGATTATGCAATGGAGTTAAATATTCCTTTCCCATTCTCGCTTATCAGTAACGATCTGAGCAAAGACCAGCTGGTGGTAATGCCCGGTTACTGGTTCATGTATAACATGTATGCACTGGCCCGGAACTCCTGGAAGTATATCGACCGCGACAAACGCATAGATAAAATCCAGGAGTTGGAATTTAACTTCCTGGCGCCGGACTCAGTAAATGATCTGTTGCAATCATTGCCATTATTGGCGAAGTTCACCGGTAAAGCCTGGTTGAAACGCGAAGGCAATACTAAAAAAATGACCGATGAGGAGATCATTGCTATTGGTCAGGTATTACTCGATACCAAAGACCCGGTAGTGAACGAGTTGGTTGTACTGGCAGATGGGTTTGAGAACAGCAAACGCCCCGTGCGCATCATAAAAGTAATGAGGGCTTATCACCTGTTTAAAGAAATGGTGATGTATTACCTGGTTCAGCAGTTGCTGGAGCACATTCGCACCAACAACATAAAAACACATGAACAGCTGATCGAAAGCCTGCCCTCAAAAGCAACCCTGGCTCCCTGGATGAACGTTGGCGGACAGTTAATCCTTCGCTCAGAAATTGACAAGCTGAATAAGCAGATCGTTGCCGGCAGAATCAAAGACTGGGATGCTGTACATAATTTCTACGTACAACAAGGTAAGAATTACTCCATAGAGAAGCTCGCCCATGCCATGGCTGCCGTAAAAGAAGTGTTCGATATCAATGTAAAGAAAGCCAGTCCGGGCATTATGAAAAGCCTGTTGCACCAAAGCATCACTACCAAAGAGTGGATGGTGAAAGAAATATACGAATCACGCGCCAAGGATTATCGCAATCCTTTCCGCAAAATGGTATATGAAACACCCGAAGCCATGAATAAAGTGATAGGTAAACTGGAAGACAACAGCTTCATCAAACAGGAACAAAAAGCACTGGAAGAATACAAGAAAGATATATATCAACTGGTTACCAAACTAAAACTGGATAAACCAGGCGCTAAATTAAAAACGGCATAACGGTTCTAACAAAGGAGTGAAAAAATCACTCCTTTGTTTTTTTATGAAAGTTGCTATCTGATAAAAACGAACCTTAATACATTCGAAGGCCCTTTAGGTATAAACGCCTGAATACTGTAGATCCCTGCCGGCAACTGCGGCATTTCCACAGACAAGCGGTTCATTCCTTTTTCAAGTATTGTATTCATCAGCTTTACTATTCTGCCGCTATTATCCACGATACACAATTTTGCCTGCGTTTTTTCAATACTCCTGTAAGTAAGCATCAGGGCGTT
>NZ_JBJMLX010000461.1:0-3932 GCF_045805085.1 Niastella sp. | reverse complement strand
CTTGTTAACTCGTTAACTTAAACAAACTATCTACAAATTCATGTTTATTAAATACCAGCAGGTCTTCCATTTTCTCGCCCACGCCTATAAACTTCACCGGTATTTTAAACTGGTTGGCGATGGCCAGCACTACCCCGCCCTTGGCGGTTCCATCTAATTTGGTAATGGTAAGGGCCGTTACATCGGTGGTGGCGGTAAAGTGTTTGGCCTGCTCCAGGGCGTTTTGTCCGGTTGAACCGTCGAGCACCAGCATTACTTCATGGGGCGCTTCGGGGATCAGTTTTTGAACTACCCGGCGAATTTTGCCCAGTTCATCCATCAGGTGGGCCTTGTTGTGCAAACGGCCTGCGGTGTCAATGATGATCACCTCTACTCCTTTGGCCAACCCGCTTTGCACGGTATCAAAGGCAACAGAAGCAGGGTCTGAACCCATGGCCTGTTTTACGATGGGAACGCCTACGCGTTCGCTCCAGATGGTTAACTGGTCAACCGCGGCGGCGCGGAAGGTATCTGCGGCGCCCAGTAAAACCGATTTGCCGGCTTTTTTAAAGTTATAGGCCAGTTTGCCAATAGTGGTAGTTTTGCCTACCCCGTTTACGCCCACTACCAGTATTACGAATGGTTTGGCGGGCAGGGGCGAACTGAAATTGTAGCTGTTATTTTCCGTTGCATCCACCAGCACGGCTTCAATTTCCTGCTGCAACAACTTGTTCAATTCACTGGAAGTGAGGTATTTATCTTTCGATACGCGTTGTTCTATTCGTTCAATGATCTTAACCGTGGTATCGATACCCACATCGGCGCTTACCAGGGCGTCTTCGAGGTTATCGAGCACCTCTTCGTCTACGGTACTTTTACCGGCAATGGCCTTGGTGATCTTTGATAGAAATCCCTCTTTGGTTTTCTGTAACCCCTGATCGAGTGATTCCTTTTCTTTTTTGCCAAACAACTTCCCGAGAAAACTCATTTTCCTGATTTTTAAAGAATAAAGATAGCGATGTAATCGTGAAACCAATCATCATTTAGAAATCCCGCAGTTGCAGCCGGACCACTTCAACAAATGCAAAAAAGCTCCGACAATATATCGGAGCTTTTGATAAGATACATACTTACCCAAATTATTTACCGGCTAAGAAATCCTTAACCTTGTCTTTGTGTACGATATTCTCTTTGAAAGTATATGCACCAGTCTTCTCACTGCGTACAGCACGAATTACTTTCGTCCAGTTCTTTGCTTCAGCGGCTGCTTTAGCATCTTTGGTTTTCGCGTTCTTTGAAGCTGCTTTTGCCATGACTCTAGTTTGAAATTGTGATAATTAGCAAATTCCAAAATTAATACAAGCTGCGTTTAGCAATTGCACAACGGCAAATTTGCTAATTGTCAACCTTACTTAATTTCTTTATGAACCGTTACCTTTTTCAGGATCGGGTTGTATTTTTTCAGCTCCAGACGTTCCGGAGTGTTCTTTTTGTTCTTGTTTGAAATATACCGGCTGGTACCAGGCAGTCCGCTATTTTTGTGCTCAGTACATTCCAGTATTACCTGAACACGGTTACCTTTCTTTGCCATTGTTATAACGCTTTAAAAGTTAATTAGATTTTTTCACCCCTTGCACGCAGTTCTTTTACTACGTTCAATAAGCCTCTTTTGTTAATAGTACGAATACCTTCAGTTGATAACTTAAGGGTGATCCATTTATCTTCCTCGGCCAGGTAAAAACGCTTCGTTTGCAAATTCGGTAAAAACCTACGTTTGCTCTTAATATTGGAATGCGATACTTTGTGTCCTGTTACGGGAACTTTACCTGTCACCAAACATACTCTTGACATGACGCATAAAAATTTAGGACGGCGAAGGTCGGAAAATCTAGGCAATCCACAAACTAATACCAAACTTTTTTTGCCAACTTTTCAACATCTGTGGATATAATAGGCTTGGAAATGTGTAAAATAGCTCAAAACGGGTAGTTATTCACATTTTTTGGCTGTTCCGGCCTCTCCGTCGATGAATTAATACCTCCAAAGTTCGGTTCTCTTCAGCAAAACTCAGCATTTAAAATTCTGTCACCCTCCTCTTTTGAGGTTGTATTGGGTGGGAACCGGGTTGGTGCCTTGATATTGAGCCCATGCATGGCCGATGTTTTTAATATATTCTTACAGAAACGATTTAATAATTACTTAATTTAATTTTAATTTACGGCTTCTCACCTTTGGCAGAACAACTTCATACCCAATTGTATGAAGGCCTGATCCGGGCACAGAAATGAAAACTATTTCTTAAACCTTAAAATGGAAAACAGGGTGAATTCTGCCAATACAAATATGAGCACTCAGATGAAACGCAAGACCATAGCCAGGGATATTAGTTGGTTATCTTTTAATGCCCGTGTATTGCAGGAAGCGGCTGACCCCAGCGTACCCTTACGGGAAAGGGTCAAATTTTTAGGCATCTTCTCCAATAACCTCGATGAATTTTTCAGGGTTCGCGTGGCTACCCTCAAACGCATGACCGAAGTGGGTAAAAAGAACATGCACATGGAGATTGCACCCAACAAGATCCTCGACGAAATTCAACAGATCGTATTGGACCAGCAAAGCCAGTTCAACCGGATCTGGGAAGGGATAAATAAAGAACTGGAAAAAGAAAAGATCTTCCTGGTCTCCGACAAAGGCCTTAATAAAGAACAACAAAAATTTGTTCAAACCTTTTTTGAGGAAGATGTGCGCATGAATACCATTCCGCTGATGGTGGAAAGTATCCCGCATTTCCCTTATCTGCGGGAAAAATCGCTGTATCTGGGGGTGGTGCTATCGCGCAAGGACGGCAGCCTGAAACGCAAATACGCGATCATTGAAATTCCGGCCAAGAACATTGGCCGCTTCAAAATATTGCCATCGCCCCAGGGGCAACATCATATTATCTTACTGGAAGATGTGATCCGGTTCAACCTGAAAAGTATTTTCTCTTATTTCGGGTACGATCGGTTTGAGTCGTGGGTATTTAAAATAACCAAGGACGCCGAGATCGATATGGACAGCGACATCTCCACTTCCCTTATTCAAAAAATAGAAAAGGGGGTGCGGAACCGGCGTAAGGGCAAACCCGTGCGGTTTGTATTTGACAAACAAATGGATGCTGGTTTGCTCGATTACCTGATCCGCAAGCTGAACCTGGCGCGAAAAGACAGCCTGATCCCCGGCGGCCGTATTCATAACTTCAGGCATTTTATGGATTTTCCGGATGTATTTGAAAAGAAGGGACACCGGAAAAAGCCTTTTATGCATCCCATGCTGAAAAGTACGAACCGGGTAACGGATGTGGTGTTGTATACCGACATCATGTTAAACTTTCCCTACCACTCCTTCAACCCGGTTATTGAACTGCTGCGTGAAGCGGCCATTGACCCCGATGTTACGGCTATTAAAATAACCGCCTACCGGCTGGCCCCCAATTCAAAAGTGGTAAACGCCCTTATCAATGCGGTGCGTAATGGCAAACAGGTAACGGTAATGCTGGAACTGCGGGCCCGGTTTGATGAGGAAAACAACCTGGACTGGAAAATTCGCCTGGAGGAAGAAGGCGTAAAAGTGCTGATCGGTATTCCTGACATGAAGGTACACGCCAAAGTCTGTTTGATTAAAAAGCGGGTGCTTAACCATACTATTCACTACGGTTTTATCAGCACCGGTAACCTGAATGAGAAGACGGCCAATTTTTATGGTGACCATTGTTTGCTGACGAGCGACCGGCATATTATGGCCGATGTGAACCGCATTTTTAACTTCCTGGAGAAACCCAAGGAAGGCATGCATTTTCTGAAGGCATGCAAAACCATTATCCCCTGCCCTGTCGATCTGCGCAAAGAATTGCTGAAGTTGATTGCCCGCGAAATAAAAAATGCCAAAGAAGGAAAACCCGCCGGCATTATTTT
>NZ_JBJMLX010000460.1:0-2229 GCF_045805085.1 Niastella sp. | reverse complement strand
TTACCTTCGGGCCTTCTCAATCTGTTTGTATAAATATCAATCCACCGGTTTTACCCGGTGTTAGCAATAATGGCGTAAATGGAACCTGGAGCCCGGCCATTGTAGACAATCAAAATACAGGCACGTATACTTTTACGCCGGCAATAAAGCAGTGCGCTGTAGGCGCCACCTTTAATTACCAGGTGAACCCGATCCCATCTTTCGTTACTACAAAAAAAGATACGACGGTATTAGATGGCGATATATTGCCTTACTACGATTTCCCGGTAAACATTCCGGTCACCGGTATAAACTGGACCAATAATAACACCGACATTGGGCTGACAGCATCAGGTTCAGGCGTAGTGCCTTCGTTCACAGCAACCAATATGACCAATGATTCCATTACCGGCGTGGTTACTGCCACCCCGTATGTGAATGGTTGTATGGGCGCCGCCCAATCGTACAAAATAACCGTGAAGCCGCGTTATAAAGACATTTATGTACCTAATGTGTTTTCTCCCAATGGGGATGGCAAGAATGATCTTTTGTACGTGTACGGCAATTACATCGCTACGTTAGAGATGCACATCTTTAACCAGTGGGGGCAGAAAATGATAACCATAACCGATAAGAAACAGGGTTGGGACGGCAAGTTCAAAGGAAGCTTCCAGCCTGTGGGGGTTTATGTGTATGTATTAAGGGCTACAACTACAGACGGCAGGCAGTTGAACATGAAAGGCTCCATTACTCTTGTACGATAGATAACCAGATCACTGTAACGATACTTTACAATGAATAAAAAATTGATTATAAAAACCGTTTGGTGTACGGCCTGGTTGCTGCTGATAACTGTCAGTAGATCAGTTGCACAAACAGACCCGCACTTTACACAACAATATACATTTCCCATGTATTTGAACCCGGCGCTTACGGGCAGCGCCGATGGTGATTACCGGGCTTCGGCCATTTTCAGGAACCAATGGGGCAGCGTTACCAACCCTTATCGCACCATGGGCGTGTCATTCGATGCACGCACCAACAAGAATGTAGCCCTGGGCATTAACCTCCTGAATCAATCGGCTGGCGATGGAGGTTTTAATTACCTCACCTCTTCCTTTTCTTTTGCCTATACCGGGGTTAAGTTCGGACCTTCGTTAAACCATCATATTGTGATGGCTATGCAGGGTGGCATTATTAATCGCCGGGTGAACAAATCAAAATTCAGATGGGGCGATCAATGGGATCCTATTACCGGCTACAACCCTAATATGGCAACAACAGAAACGTTTGCCCAAACTTCTTCAACGGTGCTGGATATTGGCGCCGGGGTCATGTATTTTGATGGGGGGGCCGATAAAAAATTCAATCCGTTCGGCGGTTTTTCCATCTATCATCTTAACAAACCCAAAGACCCCATCATCAGCACCCAAAGTGCGGAGTTAAACACCATTCCAATGCGGTATTCCATTCATGGCGGGGTAAGTTATAATATATCAGATCGTACCCGTATTGTGCCGCACGTTATGTACATGCGCCAGGGCACGGCTTCTGAAACCATGGTTGGGGTGTATGGACAAATAAACGTAGATGCAGTTACTGATTTTATGATAGGTGGTTATTACCGCGGTAAAGACGCGGTAGCGCCGTATGTTGGTATTGATTATAAAAACTTTGTTATTGGCCTGAGCTATGACGTGAATAATTCAAAGCTCGGCTCTATGACGAAAAATGTAAACAGCTTTGAACTGAGCCTGTCTTACATTAAACGATCGGGCACAAGGAACGTTGTTGATTTTATTCGTTGTGCAAGACTTTAATTGATTACTATGCGAATGCTTTCATTTTTCAAGATAGTTTTTTTGGTTGCCTGTATCTGCTGGTTGCCCTGTCAGGCGCAGCAGGTAATAGTAACAAAAAATCCGCTGCAACTGGCCGATCAGTATTTTGCAGCCGGTGAATATTATACCGCTGCTTATTTATATGAGCAGGTGTTGAATCCGTCGGCGAACACCCAAAAAGACGACGTGTTCCCGGTGTATTCAAAAAGAGGTAAAACAGGCTACATCCTTCCTAAAAAGATCTCCCGCGAAGCCATTTTGTACAAACAGGCTGAAAGCTATCGACTGGCGCACTACTGGCTGCAAGCCGATTCAACTTACAAAAAATGTCCTGATTATATTGACGCATTATACTGGATGCCCATATGCGAACGCAGCCTTGGGTTATACGAAGAAGCCGCTGCCAACC
>NZ_JBJMLX010000459.1:0-6770 GCF_045805085.1 Niastella sp. | reverse complement strand
GTAAATTTACCAGCGTAGTCACCGGATTAGCCGGATCACTCACATCGACTTTCCAGTAAGAGGGGGTGCTACCGCTATTGACTATGTAAAGATTGTTCCCGTCTGCAGAAATGCCATTGGGCTCACCCGAACCCAACGACACCTGTACTCCATCGACATAATATACGGCTATATTGAGAAAGGCGTCAACACGGGCTGTCACATAAACGTGTCCTCCTACTACCGCAATTCCCGAGGCGTAAGAGGTCCTTGTACCATAAGGAAGGTAAGTAGGAGTTGGATTCCCATCAACCCAGTATGCGGCAACGGGGAGGCCTGTAACAGGATTTACGGCGGAACCACAAGCATATACATGGCCGCCGGTGGCAACGATCCCGTTGACCACATCTCCAGTCAAAGAAACACTCGTTGGAGTACCACTACCGTTATCTACCCAGTATTTAGCCTGGCCGCCTTCGCTTCCGCCTATATAAATAGTACGGGTAGTTAAGGACGTTAATGAACTATGCTGTTTACTTTCATTTAATGATGGATTGGTTTGCGTGTCGTTAAACCCCTTCTTACATGCGAAAAGCAGTAGAGAAATTGTTGCTGATAAAAACAGATTAATACTTGCTGTTCTTTTCATGGTACATAAAGTTTAATTGTTAAATGCTTAATGGTAAAAGTTTACTTGAATGTAGAAGTATCCGTTAGCAGACATTATATGCCCGTCTGATGATTTTATCCATTCAGTAATCCAGATTGGAACAATGGGTTTAAGGAAAGTTTCAATACAACGATAGCCAAACCTTTAAGTTTGGGATGTTCAGGTGTCTTTGATTTTTTTGGAAAAACAGAATAGTAATGCAGAAAAGCAGGAGGTGCTTGATAGGATATTCTCCATGATAAGGTTTTTGAATTTCAGAGTAAGGTTTACAGGTCTAATTTACACTTTTTGCAAATGGGCCCAAATTAAAATTTCTATTTCGAACTGTTGGTTACGAAGATGCACAGCCGTATGCACTTATTGGCTAATTCAACACGCCTATTGGTAAAAATAACACGTCTATTGAAAAAAGTTTTTTGTCGAAGGGAATTAATTACTATTGTGGCATTTTGCATTTCCAACCTTATAACTATTTTCTAGTTTTATCAACGCCCGGTCACCTTTACTGGAAGACGGAACTTGTTGAACCAGCCAAACATGAGCAATGTATCTGCTCTATAGATTATGTAAATAAGCCCCCTAATAGTAAGGGAATAATGCAATCGCTATTTTTGGGGAATTAGTGAAGGCACACAGTCGTTTAATTTGCAAATCAGCATGTAAAACAACAATTTGTTCATTTTTAACCCTTTTGATGTTGGTGGGAAAGAATTAACCCCTTATTTTTGCACTCTTTTCTAACCACCAGGGAAGAAAATAAGTTTTGTCTCCGTAGCTCAGTTGGTAGAGCAATTGACTCTTAATCAATGGGTCCAGAGTTCGAGTCTCTGCGGGGACACCAAGCCCGACTTTTTGAAAATCTGTTCAGAAGGCCGGGCTTCTTCTTTCAATACAACGCCCGCCAGTTCTACACTTAAAAGGAATAACGAATTGATTTTTGATTTTGAACTGCTGCGCATTGATTTCCCGCTCCTGGTTAACGGCATTAAACAACTTCGCTAATTGCAATTGAAAAAGCTTAATATATTTCTCCTGTAAGGTTACTTCGTTCAGGATCGTTAAATTTTTCGTGGAGCTTTTTGGCGCTTACGTTACAGGAGCATTGGCTTCCGATAATTGTCGTAGTTCTTTATTCGGCTTCAGCTGTCGTTGCCTGCAATGCTAAATCAAAACTTTAAATGGCAATGCCTTTAAATACCCATGCTGCATAATAGTGGCTTACCCAATGTACTCACGATCGTGGGGTGGTAAATGCCTGAATAAAATATCAAGATATTTATTTATATTTGAGCCCAAGCTTAATGAAACGGGTCTTCTCGTTTGATTTAACAACTGATTCGTGTATTTGCCATACTTATAACCGCAAGGAAATCTCCCGACTTGCTCAAAAACCTGAATAAATGAGATCCTCAGGTGGGCCCAATACAAGTGGGGCCGCGAGTATTAATAAATATCCCGACTAGATTCCCGAAACACCTTAGTCATTTTTACAACCAAAGTATCACTAGTGATAAGAACCAATTTTTTGGATTCGAGGAACACTCCTCGATATCTTTTGAAAATTGATATTAGTATAGAATTGCTTAAATAACTATATGAAACCATCTACTTTAAAAAATAAAATTTTATGGGGTGACTGGTCTTTTTTTGGGGTCGGTCTTTTTTTTATTATTCACGGTTATTGCATTAATGTAGAGATGGTTCCATTAAAACCATTAGCCTTGTTGTTGATCGGATTGTTAATAGCAGCTTACTTTATATTTTTTATCAGCAAAAAAGTTCTGGCATCCGACCGTAAAGCCAATATTTTTACTTCGTTAGTAGGAATAGCCGTATTGTTCTTTGGCGTTTTCCAAAATTTCATTACGCAATTCCGTTTTCTGTCTGACTATTCCAGACTCAGGTTCTTTTTGCCTTTTATTCTTTTGATGTTGGCGTTGCTATTTATTTGGCTAAAGAATACCAAATCTTCATTACAAAAAGCAATATTGTTCATGAACGTCCTTCTAGTTATATACATAGGTTTGGACACCGGAATGATATTACAGAGCCGCCTATTCCCACCAGAAAGAGATAAGTGGGATTTGGCAAAACAGCATTTATCTACTTGCGATAGTTGTGATAAGCCATCCGTTTACCTCGTATTGCTTGACTCGTATTTTGGATCGAAGGGGCTTAAGGAATATTTCAATTATGATAATTCTGGTTTCGAAAATTTTCTTACATCCAATGGTTTTCATGTAGTGCAGGCCAGTCATAGTAATTATATTTATACAATATATTCAATGGCTTCCTCATTAAATATGCAATATTTGGGGAATGTGGGGCAACCGGATTTGTCGAATCATTATGGGTTTATTACGGCCACTACAGCCATAAAAGAAAATATAGTATGTAAGTTTTTTGCCAGACAAGGGTACCAAATTAATAACTTCTCCATATTTGACCTGCCATTTTCTCCTTCCAATTGTACGCTGCCGCTATTAACAGGTAGAATGCAATTAATCAATAGTCAGACTATGTATTATAAGGTAGTTTATGCTGTGCCTTTTATTCTTGAACATGTTGGAATGATGAAAAGATCGAGGGAAGAATTTTTTAATACCTTTTTTAACAATAACGAACATGCTATGGAACAAACCCTGGCTGCAAGTAATAATTCAAATTACCCCCCACAATTTACGTACCTGCATCTGTTAATGCCCCATGATCCGCTTTTGCTGGATAGTAACGGACACAAAACGAAAGAAGCTGATGGAAACTGGTCATTACCGAGAGATAGTGTTGACAATATGTTTCTGCAATACGAAGTATATGTAAATAAACGAATTGCTTCATTTATAACCCAATTGAAAAAGCAAACAGCCGATAAAGCAGTAATTATAGTAATGAGCGATCATGGCTACAGAGGTGTAAAACCAGGTAGTAATAGAATCCTTCCTTTTTATAATCTTAATGCAATTTATCTTCCTAAAAAAAACTATGAAGGGTGGTACAATGGAATAAGTAATGTGAATCAGTTCAAGGTGCTGTTTAATACATTATTTCATCAGCAAATGACACTACTTCCCGACTCCATAGTTGCCAGGTAAGAAATACCTTATATATTTTGCTTTTGTGGACGCAGCTTGAAAAGGCTGCTTTTTTTATTTGCATGTGCAATTAATGAACGAGGGTTAATTCATAGTTAGCAAGAATAATTGCATAAATACGCAACTCGAAATTGGCATACAACTACTTTTATTATTAAATTAGCGCATTCGATATAGAGTTCAGCGAAAGACTGCAAACATGATGAAAACAGTATCAGGGACAAAATTTGACAGCGTAATTAAAGAAGGATTTCAAGATTTATTGAAGCCCTTAGGTTTTAAGAAAAAGGCAAATAACTTTTACTTACAACCTGACACTATTGGACAAATTATTAATGTTCAAAAAAGTCGTTGGGGAAACAAGGATAGCATTAGTTTCACAATAAATGTCGGAATATTTGTACCTGAGTACTGGTTAAAAGTCCACAATGTTAGCAACAAAGAACTACCAGCATATCCAACTGAAACCCAGTGTTTGATTAGAAAGAGAATAGGCGACCTAAGAGAAGACCAACACGACACCTGGTATGATATTAATGAAAGAACGGATGAACAACAATTGATATCCGAAATGAGAAATAATTTGACCGGCATCATATTACCATACTTCAGCAGACTCAGCAGCAGGGAAAAAATCCTACAGGAACTAGACAGTGCAGATGTGATGATGCCGCCTTTGGAAAAATTAATAGTGTATGGAGAATTGGAACAGTTTGACAAAGCTAAACGAGAATACGAACAGCTTCTAAGCAAAAGTACAGACCTGGTATTTTCAATGAAAGTAAAAGAGTACGGACAAAAATATGGCCTTGATAAATAGATAAACCACAGCTAACAAGGTATTGCCAAAAGCGGTGCTGGCCAAACCTTTACATCACGCCGGCTTACGATCCTGAGGGGCGAACACGAGTGATCTTTAAACGATTCAACTTTCGACATCTGTAAGATTTTTTGGAGTTGATAGCCCGTTTCGGTACATTTATTCTATCATTCTACCAGCTTCGTTTTTAAAAGCTTTTTTTTCTTATAGAAATCTTCAATTACATCAGGCGCCTGTTCCGGCAGCTTTCTATCAGCAATCATGTAGGCGGCTTCCACAAAGTGAAGGACGATAGCACCTGAATAATAGTCATTACCTCAACGAAAAACAGGGAACTACCTTACGAACAAAACTCAGCGATTGTGACACGCTGTGAAGGTAATCAATATTAAAAAAGGAGGATACAATGAAAAAAACAACTACTTCAGATGGCAGGACCATCAGGGTGGGAGTAATCACCGATCAAACGGGTGCACTCTCGTTCATGGGGACCGCTGATGCAAACGTGGCTAAGATGGTAATTAATGATATCAATGCAAAAGGCGGTTTGTTGGGGCGACATTTAGATCTTTACCTTGAGGACAGCGCAACTACAGATAGTATTGCGGAAGCCAAAGCTACCAAGCTCGTTCAGCAAGATCATGTGGATGTAATCTTTGGCGGCATTTATAGCTCCACGAGGCAGGCTATTAAGGGCCCTGCTGTAGTTAAGGGCAAGAAATTGTATATTTACCCGGAGCAATATGAAGGGGAGGAATCTGATCCGCTCATCTTTTGTACCGGTCCCGTACCAGCGCAACAGGTTGAACCGCTTATTCCCTGGCTGATGAAGGAAACAGGGGCAAAGAAATTTTACCTGCCGTCGGCTGATTATATTTGGCCACACACAATGAACCGGAAAGTGCGTGAAGTTGTCACGGCTCACGGTGGTGAAATAGTGGGAGAAGAATACTTTCCTCTCGATCATTCTGACTATAGCAAAACTATTCATAAGATCATGTCTGGTGGCGCAGAGGTGGTATTTAATACAATCGTTCCTCCCGGGCTCACGCCATTCCTCGAACAACTTTACAAAGCTGGTTTCTCAAAAAAAGGCGGACATATAGTCTGCACGTATTTCGACGAGAACTTCTTCAACCTGGTGCCGGCCGCCCACGTGGAAGGGCTGTACAGTTGCCTCGATTACTACCAGAACATAAGCGATCCATTTAGTAAGAAGCTGATCGATGAGTATAACAAGCTCTATCCAGGCAGCGCCAGGTTCACTGCCGGCAGTGCGTGTTCAGGCATGTACCGGGGATTGAGGCTCTGGGAAGCTGCTGTTAAAGAAGCTGGCTCGTTAAAGCAGGAAGATGTCATCAAGGCACTGGACCATGCAAAGATTGCTGAAGGACCAGGTGGTGCAGCTGAAATGGTGCCCGGCCAGCATCACGTTCGAATGAATATGTATATTGCCCAGGCAAACAATGGTAAGTTCAAAATTGTAAAGAGCCTGGGGATCATTGATCCCAAAGAACGGATGTTAAACTAAATAAACAATATTTGGATGCCATAAACGGCATTAGCTAAAAGGATCCGCCTGTTTTTGCTGCGTAAGGCCCTATCGTGCTGCGAAAGGTCTGCGGCGAAACCCCGGTCTGCTTTCGGAAGAACCGGCTGAAGTAAAATTCGTCATCGTATCCCAGCTCGAAGGCAATTTCCTTAATTGGTTTGGTTGTAAGATAAAGTTCCCGCCTGGCTTCGATGATCAACCGGTCGGCAATCAGATTGGTAAGGGTTTTCTTGAAATGGAGCTTGCTTAACCTGTTTAAGGTGGGTATCGTTGAATGGAGAAGCCCGGCATAGCCAGAAGCCTGGTGGATTTTTCTGAAATGTACTTCAATCTGCTCCTTCAGGGCAATAGCCAGCGGCGCAGCCGTATGGGATGCCACAGCTTCCTTTTGTTGATTGAGCTTGATCCTGGATGCATTAATCAAAAAAATTTTGAGATAAGAGATCAATGCATCCTGATCCGGTTCATTATGACTTTCTATTTCGTCTCTCATCTGCTTCGTGAGCATCACCTGTGCCTCGGCCTCTGTGGGCGTTAGCCTTACCAGCGGGGTATCGTATAGGTTATTAAAAAGTACGCCATTGCAGGATACCTCCTGCCGATGTTTGAAGAGACAGAAAAAGGAAGGCGTGAACTGAATCAGAATTCCTTTGAATT
>NZ_JBJMLX010000458.1:0-13297 GCF_045805085.1 Niastella sp. | reverse complement strand
TTCATAAAGATACAGCTGATTATCTTAAAGGAACCGGAATTGCCTACACTATATTGGACAACATGCTTTACGCTGACTCGATAGGAAAGTTTCTGGGAGAAACGTTTCTGGAAAGCGGTATTTTCTTTCCAGCAGGTGATGGAAAATTACCCTGGGTACCAAGAGCAGAAATGGGGGAAGCGGCCGCAGTAGTTTTAACGACTTCGGGTCATGAGCATAAGACCTACGCGATTACTGCCGATACTGCCTATTCATTTGAAGAAATAGCAGGTATGCTTTCAGCTATTAACGGTAAAAAGGTTACCTATCTTAAACCTGATCTTAATACTTACATCGACGTGATTGTAAAAGCCGGCGTTCCAAAAGAAGTTGCTTCATTCATGGGCGGATTCGGAACAGCCATCGGAAATGGTGAATTTGATACGCACCGAAGTGATCTTGAAAAATTGTTAGGAAGAAGACCAATGGCATTAAAGGAATTCCTGAAAATCACTTATAGTAAATAAGTTCCTGAAAGGCGGTCGCATTTTAAGTAAAGGCTGTTATCATACGTATGTTAACAGCCTTTGCTTTTCAAAGAAACACTTTTCGACAATTAATTGACAGGTTATCCGATACCGAGCCGGTCGCGGAGCGAGTCGCGGTAGGTGCTGCCAATAGGGATCTTTGCACCATTTATAATAAGCTGATGAACTTCGATCATGCTGATATGCCTGATGCCCACCACATATGATTTATGTACCCGGATAAAATCCGCCGCCGGTACAAGGTCAAAAATGTCAGCCATATTTTCACGGATCAGTATATTCCCGTCTTTCAGATGAACGGTAAGATAATTGCCGTTCTTTTCCAGGTATAGTATGTCGCTTATTTTAACCCGGTAGGTCTGCGGCCCGCTTTTGATCCACACCGCAGCGTCTTCATCCATACCGGTGGTATTTTTTAACGACAATGCAGCCACGGCTTTATTGATTGCCATAAGGAAGCGCTCAAAAGTGGCCGGCTTCAGCAAATAGTCCACAGCGTTCAGCTCATAACTTTCCACGGCGTATTTACTATAGGCGGTAGTGAAAATGATCAGGGGCCGGGGAGACAGGGTTTGCAGCAGTTGCATACCGTTGATATCCGGCATATTGATATCGAGGAAGATCAGGTCGATCTTTTCGCGGTTCAGAAACTCGATCGCCTTGAGCGGTTCACGAAAGGTTGCCTTTAGGCTGACTGATCCTATCTTTTGGCAATACCGTTCTATTACCTCCAGCGCTTTTGGTTCGTCGTCAATGGCTATACAGGTCATCATGACAGATCGATTTCAAGGTTAACCATAAATTTACCGGATTCATGCTTAATGCTCAACTGGTGTTTACCGGGATAAGCCAGCTCCAGCCTGCGTTTTACATTTTCCAGGCCGATGCCGCTTATTTCCATCTCCATTTTTTTGATAAAGCTATAATCCGTATTGACACAATCAAAGATCAGCTTTTGTCCGGAAACAACTATGGCAATGTGGATGGTCGCTTTTTGCCCTATGGCAACACCGTGCTTAAAGGCATTTTCCACAAAGGGAATAAACAGCATCGGTGCGATCCTGACGTCAGCGGTTTGCCCGGGGTGATCAAACGTTACTGTTACTTCCTCATCGGCATAACGTAGTTTATTAAGCGTAATGCATTCTTCCAGGTAGGTGATTTCCTTTCCAAGAGGCACCCGTTCCTCATTGCTGTCATACAGCATATAGCGCATCATTCCGGAAAGTTTTAAAATACCATCGGCGAGCTCGTCGTTTTCTTTGGCTTGTGCCATCGAAAACAGGTTGTTGAGTGTATTGAACAGGAAATGCGGGTTGATCTGCGATTTAAGGAACTTGATCTCGGTACTCAACTGGTTGGCCTGTAGCTGGGTTTGCCTGAGCTCGCTTTTTGCCCATTCCTTCAGAAAGAAATAGCCGATAGCTATACCCTCGATTACAAGGAAAGCAAACAATATAACAGGCTGCATGTGCAGCCAGTTACGGACGGTGAAGTTGACGGCATCGGAAGGGGGACGGAAGAAACCAGTGTCAGGATGGGGGGCCCTCATTGCACTGTCTATTCTTGCCCTCATTTGTGGGGGCGGCGGCACCGGGTCTGGGTTCGCCTGATTGAACAAGGGGCCATCGATAAGGTAGTTCGTACCAAATACCAGCGCAAACCATCCGGTGCAGATGGACAGCCGGACGACGCCCCTTTTATACCGGATAACTTTCCTGAACACCCAAAATACATTGCCATAAAAAAGCAGGGCCAGGGAAAGGAGAATAATATACACATAGGTAGAGACGCCGGCCTCGTCACGGTGATCCCTGGCAATATGGGGGCCTGGTCGCCTGGCGTATATCTGGATATGCGAATTGTCCAATGACGTAAGCACATAAAAAACGCCTGCCCAAAATAGCAGGTGGAGCAATATTTCTATCCAAAGTCTTTTTTTGGCTGAATGCATATTGACAAAGATAAAATATCACGGGTACTATCAAAAGGTCAGGTGATTAATGAACCAGAATGATGGCTAAACGAAGCGTTTTTGAGATCCCGGATAACAAAAATCCGGTTTTCAACCCTGACTAACGCTCATTGATACCAAAGTTTTCGGGGAGTGGTGTCCGGGAGATAGTATTGTTTAAAAAATAGCAGGAACCATGAAAAAGCAATTACTATTAGCCGTTGGTTTACTAACGGCATGTATTGGCGCTGAAGCGCAAAAACCCGATACGGCCTGGTTGATGGTGCATTATAAATTTACCCATATAATGGACACCACAAAACGGCCGCTCACCCGCACATTTAACATGGTGCTTTTTGTAGGCAAAAACGCGAGCGCCTATAAAAGTTATGACCAGTTGGTAGCCGATCAACAGTTTAAAAAGGTGTATGCCGAAGCGGTAGCCAGCAGTCCGGACGGGCAGCCGAGGGGAATTAACCGGACGGGTATAGGTTCGCCCACTCAATATTTTCAGTATCCGGGTGAGAATAAATTGTTCACAAAAGATTACGTGATGGTTAACGCCTATCTCATCGAAGCGGCTATGCCCGCAATAAACTGGACAATCAGCAACGACACGGCAACCTTTGGCGGCTTGCACTGCCAGAAAGCCACTGGGCATTTCAAGGGCCGGGATTACATAGTATGGTTTTGCCCTGATCTGCCGGTGCATACCGGACCCTGGAAATTAAACGGCTTGCCCGGCGTCATTGTAGACGCGCGTGATACAAAAAACGAGGTTGTGTTTGCCTTTGACGGGGTAGAGAAGACGGTTCCGTCGCCGCCCAAAGGCCAGCGGATAGGCGGCAATACCGACGAAAAGGATTTGCCGCCGATATTGCAGGGGTTGAATGATGATCACAATCTGATACAGCCACCGGCTCAGGCGATCAAAACCACCCAAAAGGAATTCGATAAACTGCGAGCGGCCATGGAGAAGAATCCTGAAGCTTTTGCACAAGCTATTAATGCGGCCATCGATCGGGGCGACAAACCTAACAGTGATCATGTAATGGTTCGCCGAAGGCCTAATGGGGATAGCGGCCCTGTAATGAATAATCCCATAGAACTGCCCGAAAAATGATGAGCAGGTATATACAGGTGCCGGGCCTGTCCCTTATCGCCTTGTTGCTTTCAATGGCCGGACTGGCGCAAAATATAAGGGGTAGGGTAACGGATAGTACCGGAAAGGCTGTTCCCTTTGCCAGTGTAAACCTGATAAATTCCGACAACAACCGGATTATCGGTTATGCGGTTACGGATGCCGGCGGCGCTTATACGCTGCCGGTCCCTGTCAATATACCTGTAAGCAAATTAGTAATACAAGTAACGAGTATCGGTTACAAAGCCGTGAGCCGGCCAATAGCGGACGTACACCTTGCCTATGACTTTATATTGAGCGTTGCAGCGAACCAGCTGAAGTCTGTCGAGATCAAAAGCAGCCGGCCTGTTTTGCGAACCCATGGCGATACGCTTAGCTACAAGGTAGCTGCTTTTGCCGGTGCCCAGGATCTGGTGATCGGTGATGTGATTAAAAAACTGCCGGGCATAACGGTCAGTTCCGACGGAACCATCTATTATAATAACAAACCGATCTCCAACCTGTATATTGGTGGCGATAACCTGCTGGATGATAAATACAATATCGCTACCAATACTATTCCCCAGGGCGTTGTGGAGCAGGTGCAGGTTATACAAAATGATCAACCTGTAAAAGTGTTACGAAATAAAGTGATGAGCGATGATGTGGCCCTGAACCTGACCATAAAAAAAGGGGCAAAAATGCAAATGATCGGGCAGGAGAGCGTAGGTGCGGGCTTGCCGCGCAATTATGACGTTGACCTGAATACGATGCTATTTAAGGACAATTACAAGGCCATTAATTATTTGAAAGGCAACAACACCGGATCCGACCTGACGCAGGAACTGGTTGCCCATAACGTAAGCAACCACGAACAATTGATCGATAATTATATGCCGGCTGCGTTACTTTCCCTCGGTACGGTAAACAACCCTGCCTTATCGCGCAGCCGGTATTTGTTCAATCAATCCGGGCTTCTCAACCTCAATAACCTCTTCAAATTTCGTCACGACATCCAGATAAGGGTAAACGCCTGGTATTTCCATGACAACCAGCAGCAGGAGTACAGCCAGTTGACGACTATCTTTTTACCCCGCGATACCATCGGGTATTATGAGACCCAACACAACCGTTGCCGCACTGATCTGCTGCATACCCAATTAACGCTCAATTGTAACAGAGACAGGTATTATCTTAATGATGCTTTGGTGATGGATAACAACCGGACTGCATATTATTCCAATCTGAACACGAACAACGCCATGGTGGAGCAGGTACTTCATGATAAGCCGCTGAGCTTCTCCAATGAATTTAACCTGATAAGAACTTTAAAGTCAAACAATATTATCCAGGCCTATTCCAATGTCAGTCATTCGGCCGAACCGGAATACAGGACCATCGGTCCTGATTATAAACCGGCAATCTTTAATAGCAACAACCAATATGGGCAATTGATCCAGCAGGTAAATATCCCAACCTGGTTCACCACTAATTACCTGTCTCTTAAAATACCGTCTAACTTCATCACACAGAGTTTCAAGGCGGGGTTTAGCGTTCAGTCTCAAAAATTAGGCTCGGCCTTTAACGTGGCGCAGGTTGATAACAAGATAGATCCCGTATCCGACAGCTCCATGAATAATTTGAGCTGGACCAGGACGAAAGTATATGCGGAAGCGGACTATGACCTGCCCGGAACTATCCTTCAGGCAAACCTTAGCCTGCCGGTAAACCTGCAGCAGCTCAATTATTCCGATAGCCGGTATACGTTGAACAAACAGTTGACGCGTATATATTGTGACCCGCTTTTAAGGATAAAGTACCAGGTCAGCGCCGAAAATTATTTGTATCTCTCGTATAATTACCGCAATCAGCTGGGGACCATAGAAGATCTTTACCAGGGTTATATTTTGAAAGACTACCTGACGCTTTATGCAAACAGCGCAGAACTGATTGAAAAGCGCAACCAGAAAGCCTCAGCCGGCTTTTGTTACCGCAAATCGCTGATCATGTTGTTCGCCAGCCTGAATGTAAGTTATGACCATCTCGTCGCGGATAAGATTGCATCAGCGATCATTACCAATAGCCTGCAACAACAGGTTATGCTGCCTTATCCCAATGCTACCGGTTCATGGATGGTTAGCGGCACGGCGAGTAAATATTCCTTTACTTTGAAGACCACCTTCAGCGTTGGTTTGCAATGGCAGCGCACCCGGTCGGTGCAATTGCAGAATGATCAGTTATTGCCATTCAATACCATCACTAAAACCGGTTCATTCGGCACTAACATCAAAGCAGGAGAACAGGTGGCCATTGACTATAAAGCCACATTTATTCAAACGGCCAGTCATTCCGCGGTAGCTGTATCAGCCAACCATATCAACCAACTGCAGGAGCAGGTGTCGGTTGAATATAACCCCCTGACCAATGTGCAGTTCAGATTGTCGGGGCAGCATTACTTTACCCGGCAGGCGGGTAACTCCGACCTGAAGTATTTTTTTGCTGACGGCTCATTGAAATTCAAGCCCAATAAATGGAAAGTCAACTTCGAGCTCAGCGCTGTTAATATCCTGCATGTAAAGGCCTACAGGTCGTTTGATCTTTCGGCAAATATGTTTACGGCCAGCTCATATTCGCTTCCCGGCAGGATCGTTCTGCTCAAGGTGATGTTTAAGATCTGAACCGAAAGAGTTGGTAATTATACCTGGTGCTGACCACGTTGATTTGTACGACAGGTTGACGGAATACTAATCGGCATTTTTCTTACCTTCAACCAAATAATTTAATGGCATTTGTTCGGGGCGGACACGGCTTTATTTCCCCACCGGCGCGAAGGCCTGGCCGTTAGCCGTCATTGTAAAACGACATACCGCAAGTAATTAAAATGACAGAATATGAGAAAAGTAATTGCAGCAATCAATATGACACTTGACGGGTTTTGCGACCACACTGCAGTGATTGCAGATGATGAGCTACATCAACATTACAGTAAACTGATAAGTAACGCAGGCGTTCTTTTATATGGAAGGATTACATATCAACTTATGGAATATTGGCGAACTGTGTTAAAAAATCCTACTGGCAATAAACCGATGGATGACTTTGCTGTGATGATAGACAAGATTCCAAAGATTGTTTTTTCCCGCACACTGAAAAGCGTTGACTGGGCAAGTTCAAACCTTTCAGGAAAAGGCATTAAAGAAGAAGTTTTAGAACTCAAACAACAAACGGGTAAAGACATTTTAGTTGGCAGTAGGAGTTTAATTATTCAGCTAGTGGAACTTAATTTGGTTGATGAATTTCAGCTTTGTGTTCACCCTGTCATCGTAGGAAAAGGTCTGCCATTGTTTGACAAAATAACAGACAGGACAATTTTAAAACTTTTTAAGACAAAAACCCTGGGTTCAGGGGCAATCGTGCTTTATTACGAGCCGGCACGACAGTAAACAGCGAACCGCTAACAGGGTACGGTATTCTTCATTACCAGCAATGCTTTTTAACGCCAGCCTAATCCGGGCGCCACATATTTCAAAATAGAAGACAGTACGTGAATGTTGTAGTCAACTCCTAACGTGTTGGGTATTGTTAAAAGGAGCGTATCAGCTTCCTGGATGGCTTCGTCCTGAGCCAATTCCCTGATGAGCTGATCCGGTTCTCCGGCATAGCTTCTTCCGAAAATGGCGCGTTTGTCATTTTCAAGAATACCAATTTTGTCGACTCTGTTGTTTTCCTGCCCAAAGAAATATTTGTCCTGATCGGTTATCAATGCAAAAATAGACCGGCTCACCGAAACCCTTGGCTCACGCTGATGCCCCGCTTTTTTCCATGCTTCTTTGTACAACCTGATCTGTTCTGCCTGCTGTATATGGAACGGTTTGCCGCTTTCGTCGAACTTCAGGGTTGAACTTTGCAGGTGCATTCCGTTTTCGGCTGCCCAGATAGCTGTAGCATTAGAACCGGCTCCCCACCAGATACGTTCGCGCAATCCTTCTGAGTGGGGTTCTAATCGTAACAGGCCTGGTGGATTAGGAAACATGGGATAGGGGTTGGGTTGTGCAAATCCAACACCTTTGAGTGTATCCAAAAATTGCAACGCTTTTTTGCGCCCCATATCTGCGTCTGTTTCTCCTTCAGCCGGTTCATAGCCAAAATAACGCCACCCATCGATTACCTGTTCCGGTGAACCTCTGCTGATCCCCAATTGTAATCGCCCGCGGGAAATCAGATCGGCGGCTCCGGCGTCTTCCACCATGTAGAGGGGATTTTCATACCGCATGTCGATAACACCCGTTCCAATCTCTATATTGCTTGTTTTGGCGCCGATGGCCGAAAGCAAAGGAAACGGAGAGGCTAACTGAGCGGCAAAATGATGCACCCGGAAATACGCGCCATCTAAACCGATCTCCTCGGCAGCAACGGCCAGATCAATGGACTGCAGCAATGTGTCGCTTGCCGTACGGGTTTTATAGCCTGTACGATTGGACCAATGTCCGAATGATAAAAATCCTATTTTCTTCATAAGAGGCTTTCAATTGTAAATAGCCACACAAAAATAGGTATTATATCAAAAAATCCCTGATTCCGGAAGAAACAGGGATAGGAAAGGAAACTTATCATCACCAATCTTACAGATTGGGGAATTGTACACCGAACGAAAATTGTCGGGAAATAATTTAGGCCTCCCAATTATCGGGAGTTTTTTTTGTTTTATGCTTGTCAATACGTAAAGTAATAACCCGTAGCGAAGCCAATAACCTGATAACATAATAAACGGGATCCACTTCATGCCAGCGTTTACCAAAGTTAATAGCAGTAGGACTTTTGTGATGATTATTATGATAGGATTCGCCCAGCATCAGAAAGTCAACCGAAAACAGGTTTTGAGAGGTGTTCTTTAATTTGAAATTGGTATACCCATATTTATGAGCAAACCAGTTGATGATAGCTCCATGAAGCGGCCCCATAATAATTACAACAGGCAATAACAGCAGCCACCAGAGGGATGGGCTTAGCCAAAGAAATATTGCTGTATATCCAAGTATCCAGCATATGCGGGAAAAGGTAGAGTGCGCCCATTTATCAAATGCCGGCCAATCAGGCAGATTACGGGTAAATTGCTCTTCTACTTCAAATTCACCTTTATAGATACTGCTATAGATCTGCTTGGTGCGCACCATCATTTGCAGCATATTGCGTGAATACTCCGGGGAATGAGGGTCTTTTTCGTTATCAGTATAGGCATGGTGCATCCGGTGCATGATACCATAGGCGCGGGGACTCAGGTAAGACGAGCCTTGTGTTAAATAAGTAAAAATATAAAAGGTCCTTTCCCAGAATTTATTCATGGTAAATGCCTGGTGAGCGGCATACCTGTGTTGAAAAAAGGTTTGACAAAAAAGAGAAGAATACCAGATGGCTATAAAAATGATCAGCACCCACATAATTTTACTTTTTGAAATAGAATATGCGGAAAACTAATTTTTTTCGGAAGAGCCACTAAGCTGAAGTGAAACTAAAAAAGTAATACGCGAAATCTATCGGGCCGCAAGTTACAGTAAATAATCAATAGAAAAGTGTACCGAAGTGGTGTATTAACGTCCTAAATCGTGTTTTACAGGTAATTATAAAATTCAGCGCAATTACATACCCGCTGAATCTTATAAGCCTTAACGGGGCCATGAAATAAGCTTTGCGGCCGTTCTCTTACTGCCTATTTGATTAAATTCGTAAAATGATAAACAGAAACTTTTCACCTTTTCCAGTACTAACAACAGGACGGTTAGTACTTCGCCAACTGTTAGAAAGTGATATCGAAGAAATATTTCTTCTTCGGTCCGATCCAGGCATAAATAAATATCTTGATAGACGACCAAGCAAAACGCCTGAAGATGCCTTACATTTTATTACTGCTATAAATGAAAATATAGCCAAAAATGAAAACTTATATTGGGCAATTACAAAAGCTGATAGCCAAAAATTAATTGGAACTATCTGTCTTTTTGATTTTTCAGACGAGCATAACAGCTGTGAAATTGGGTATGAACTTTCGACGGAGTATCAGAGACAAGGTATCATGCAGGAAGCAGCAGGCAGCGTAATTGAATTTGCCTTTCAAACACTTGGAATAACTTCAATCAGCGCTTTTTCTCATAGAGACAACCAAAGCTCAATGAATCTTCTTCAAAAGCTGAACTTTGAAAAAACAAGGGTTCATGATGACACCAATACAGATATGATTTTGTTTAGGCTCTCTTCATAGAGAAGCTAACTTATGCTTTTCCTCAAAAAGATATTCACATTTCGGTCATGGCTGACATGTATTATTATTTATTTAATAAGTGATCTTTGCGGATAAATGAGCTATAAAAATCACTGCGAGACGCCTGGAAAAATAAAAAAGCGGCCAGCAACGGTCATTAGTACAAGCTGGTGATATAGTTTCTGAAAAATTTCTGAATTGTTACTGTATAAGATATCGTTTGCACATAAAATGATTTAGAATTGCTTAACATTACCCTATTGCATCCATATCAACTATACATTAGCTTTGCAGCGTCAAAACATTCAAATGAAGCTACCTGCTAAATTTGTGGTGTAAACGAAAGCTGATTTTTCTCTCTATAACATTGTTTGCCTTCCATAGAAACTATAAATGTTAATATATGAGCAAGACAAACATCCGTACCAAGCAATTAATCAAAGCAGTATTATTTGTAACTGCAATAACCTTCGCTTCATTAGTAAATGCAACACCTGTGCATGATGGTGATAAAATAAAGGCAGATCAAATGGAAGTTCACATAACCGGCGCCACTGAATCGGAAATAGTGGTTGAGGTGAAAGTTTCCAATGAAGAAGCTAAAAGACTTGTATTGGTTATTGAAAACGAACGTGGAGATGAGATGTACAGTAAGGAGATTGACAAAGCCGGTTTCCGTTACAGACTAAGATTTCCTAAAGCTGATAACATCCCCGTGTATACCATTAAATTGAAAGCGAAAGCAAGAGCTTTGGAGCAATATAAGATCGTGACCACGTCGAGAGTTGTAGAAGATGTTACGATCTCTAAAATGTAAGAAATTATTTTTATTTTTTTGTAACTTATAAACAGGCCATCTGCCAATCGGCAGATGGCCTGTTTTATTAGAAGGCGATTCCTATATTTTAGTTGTACGCAACCTGACATGCGCTTCAATATTTCTACTCGAAAAATACTTTACCCCTTTGCCATCTATTAATAGGGACTGAAAAAAATTTCCACCCACAATAGTCCTAAATACTTTTTCAACCTTCTTTATTCTATACGGCATAAAATCGTTAAGCTTCTTTAATAAACTTTTATTAAACATTAATTTTATGAAAATCAGCAAGGCATTATGGTGTTTGGTTCTAACAATTTCAATAAGCGCCTGTCATAAAAAAGATAATTATGACGGTTATACCCGTGGCATAAACTGGCAAAAAATGCTGGGAGGAACAGATTTAGATGGAGCCAATGATGCGAAAAAAACATCCGACGGCGGGCTCATTGTTACGGGGTATTCAAAAAGTGCAGACGGTGATTTAACCGGCAACAAGGGCGGAGAAGATATATTAGTGGCGAAACTCGACGCCTCCGGTAACAAGCAATGGGTTAAAAATTTTGGCGGCTCCTTAGCTGATAATGGCAATGCTGTTGTAACCACCACTGATGGGGGCTATATCATAGCAGGTACTACGCAAAGTTCAGATGGCGACATTCCTTCCAACCAGGGAAATTCAGAGGTCGTGATCCTGAAACTCGATGCTTCGGGAAATAAATCGTGGGTTAAAACATATGGCGGGTCACTGCTGGATGAAACCACTTCTATTATCACCACTATTGATGGGGGTTATTTGGTGCTGGCACGCACTACCAGTACGGATGGAATTGCAACCGGCAATCATGGCGGCAGTGATATCATGCTCATTAAGCTCGATGCATCGGGCGATGAGCAATGGGTTAAACTGTTGGGCGGCTCATTAAACGATTTGCCTGGCCAGATAGTATTAAATGCAGATGGCGGATTTATGCTTTGCGGGTCCAGTGCCAGCAAAGACGGCGACATCAGCAGTAATAAGGGCGGTTTTGATTATTTATTAATGAAACTGGATGCTTCTGGCAACAAAGTATGGGATAAAACTTTCGGTGGCTCAGGTTCAGAATATGCCCGTGGTTTGATAACTGAGTACGGCGGATACGTGCTCACCGGAAGTACTGACAGTAATGATGGCGACGTTAGCTTCAATCATGGTGGTGCTTCTGATATTTGGGTAGTTTATGCGGGTGCCTCGGGAATAAAACAATGGGAGAAAACTTTTGGGGGATCACAGGAAGATTACTCCTATTGCATCACCCCTGGCACTGAAGGCAGAATCATTGTTGCGGGTTACTCAAACAGCAAAGAAGGTGAAACCAGCAACAACAAAGGGAGCTATGATCTGTTATTCCTGAACTTAACTATTAACGGCTCCCTGGCGCCCAGCTCATTTGGCGGCTCAATGAGCGATCGATCCTCCGCCATTATTCCAGTTGGTAACCGCACATATGTGGTGGCCGGCTACTCAAGCAGTACAGATGGTGATTTTAGCGGCAATCATGGTAATGGAAACGACGACGCATTTTTAATGAAGCTGAGCTTGTAGATCAAGGGCAAACGAAGGTGTCTCAAAAGTACATTCAGTTGCGTTTGTTCCGATTATCGGGTTACGCTTTTGCATCAATACTAAACGGGCCCGACCCAAAGTAAGTGATCATCAAAGCTGCCCCCAGCATGGAGATATTTTTCAGGAACATCGCCATTTGCATTTGTCTTATCATTGGATCCGTTATAGTCCAAAAATTATGCATCATAAGTGTTACCGGTACCAGAAACAGCACAATCAGCCATGCACCTAACCTTGCTCTATATCCCAATATAATGCTTAATGCTCCTAAAGTAGCAATAATGCCGGAAGCAGGAACAAGCACCGACGCAAACGGAACGTTTTGAGAAGCGGCATACCCTATGGTTTTGCCTGAGAAATGATTGATGGCAGTCATTAGAAAAATTAAAGAAAAGAGGATCCTGCCTGTTAATGGTATGTATTTCATGATTAACTCAATTATTATACCTCGCCTTTTAATGAGGAGACATCTCTACATTATGTAAAAGCGATTACTTATCATCATCGTCATCATCTTCTTCAAGATATCTATGTGCCAGATCATCAGGGTCTTCCTGCAGATTCTCATTCAGGCTGCCCGGCTTTGGTTTTGGAGGCCGGTGTATCAGATCATCGAGGTCTTCTTCTCCGGCTTCCTTAGGTAATTTCTCCGGCTGTGAATGCGCCAGGTCGTCGGCATCTTTTTCTGTTCTTGCTTCTGGCAGGGGTTTTTGCCCGGTAGGTTTATTTTTTTTAGTAGCAAGTTGTTTTTTCATAGTTAACATTTTTAAACATTGGATGGATTTTCTTAATGATCAAAAAAATATGCCAGGAAAAGGCGATCTGGAAAAGGGGTTTGGGCGAGCTGGCGAACGCCTGTTGACCTGTACCGGCGCAACCTGCAAAGGTTATACATAGAAAGGATGACGTTTTATTTAGGGATAGAGAAGGCAGGCGCTGAAGCGCGCATTTTGTACGAGATCTATACCGGGAAACAAATAAGCGCATCGCAAATTGTATCCATCCTGAATATGG
>NZ_JBJMLX010000457.1:0-9670 GCF_045805085.1 Niastella sp. | reverse complement strand
GTTATTACTATAATGGCGATCGCCAGCAGGCCCACTTTTGTAACCTCATGCAAAAGGAGTTGGCCATTGATGAATTGCGCATTGAATGCTCAGAACATAAATCAACTGAAAAATAGTTTCAGGTTTCAGGTTCCAGGTTTCAGGGTCTTGATATTCGGAAACCCTGCAAATAGTCGAACATTACGCTATTGCGCCCTGTAACTTGTAACCTGTAACGGGTTTTTACTTCATTTCCATACAAAGCTCTACCAATACCCCATTTGTATTCTTTGGGTGCAGGAAACAAACTAACTTATTATCGGCGCCGCGTTTGGGTTGTTCATGTAGCAGCACGAAACCTTCACTGACCAGTCGTTTCATTTCAGCCTCAATATCTGCCACTTCAAAAGCAATGTGGTGAATACCCTCGCCCTTTTTGTCAATAAAGCGGGCGATAACTCCTTCGGCGCTGCTGCTTTCCAACAATTCTATTTTGGTATCGCCGGTTTTAAAAAAGGCGGTAGCCACCTGTTCGCTTTCTACTGCCTCGGTTTTATAACAGGAAGTATTGAGCAGTTTTTCAAACAGGGGAACCGATGCCGATAATTCCCGAACGGCAATGCCAATGTGTTCAACTTTCAGCATATCAGGTAGTTAGTTGTTGAATGTGTAAGTTAACAGGATCAAACCATTTCAACTAATTTTGTGTTGAATAGAATTATGCTGAAACTCCCCATATATCTCGATCATAATGCCACCACCCCTTGCGATCCGCGCGTAATGGAAGTGATGTTGCCTTATTTCACCGAACAGTTTGGCAATGCGGCCAGTCGCAGCCATTCCTTTGGCTGGCAGGCAGAAGAAGCAGTAGATTATGCCCGCGAACAGGTGGCCAGGTTGATTGGGGCCGAACCAAAAGAGATCATCTTTACCTCAGGCGCCACCGAAGGCGATAACCTCGCCATAAAAGGCGTGTTTGAAATGTACGCCGGCAAAGGCAACCACATCATTACCTGCGTTACCGAACACAAGGCCGTGCTGGATACCTGTAAGCATATAGAAAAACTGGGTGGAACCGTAACGTATCTGCCCGTAGATAAAGAAGGCCTGATAGATCTGCAGCAACTGGAAGCCGCTATTACCCCGCGCACCATCCTCATAGCCATTATGTACGCCAATAATGAAACGGGAACCATTCAACCCGTAAAAGCGATAGGGGCGCTGGCGAAAAAACTCAACGTCTTGTTCTTTTCCGATGCTACCCAGGCCGTTGGTAAAATTCCGGTTGATGTAATAAAAGATGATATCGACATCCTGGCCTGCAGCGCCCATAAATTATACGGACCAAAAGGCGTAGGCGCCCTGTATGTTCGTCGCAAGAACCCCCGCGTTCGCCTGACCGTCCAAATGGATGGTGGCGGCCATGAAAGAGGAATGCGCAGCGGTACCCTGAATGTGCCCGGTATTGCCGGTTTTGGGAAAGCCGCCGATCTCTGCCGCCAGCAATTGCAGGCAGATGGGGAGCGCATGAGCCACCTGCGCAATAAACTGGAAAACGCCCTGCTGCAACTGGATGCCACTTATGTAAACGGCAGCCAATTGCACCGCCTGCCCCATGTAGTCAATATCTCGTTTAACTTTGTGAATGGCGACCAGCTCATGATGGGCCTGAACAAGGAAATAGCCCTTTCATCCGGTGCAGCCTGTACCAGCGCCTCCATGGAACCCAGTTATGTGCTGAAAGCCCTGGGCGTGGAAGATGACCTGGCCCACAGTTCATTACGGTTTTCCATTGGCCGGTATACTACTGAAGAGCAGATAGATTATGTGATAGAACGGGTAAAAAAGACGGTAGAGCAATTGAGAGCCAATCAATTAGCAAATTAGCCCAAATGGAAAACCGGGATCCATTCTTTCAAGTGAGCGCTAATTTGAGTATTTTTAAACAATTAAGGCCCAAGAGGCGTTATAATAAGGTCTATTCATGACGTGAAAATCAGTCGTTTAGGGTTTTAATTTTCACATTTTCGAATTTTCACATTTACAAATTAGAGTATGATTTTCGTAAGCGACAAAGCAAAAGAGAAAGTAGATAAACTGATGGAAGAAAATTCTCAGTCTGCCGAAGCCGGTTATTTTCTGCGCGTATCGGTAGTGGGGGGCGGTTGTTCCGGTCTTAGCTATAAAATGGATTTTGATAACCAGTCAAAACCCGGCGACCAGGTATTTGAAGACAAAGGCCTGAAAGTAGTTACCGATATGAAGAGCTTTTTGTATCTCTTTAATACCACCCTGGAATTTTCAGAAGGGTTGAATGGCAAAGGGTTTTACTTTAATAACCCCAATGCCAGCCGTACCTGCGCCTGTGGCGAAAGCTTCTCTGTATAAGGTTAAACTGAAATAAGGACAGCAATATATTGGCCCTGCTCCCTCCCGGGAGTAGGGCTTTTTCATTTTCTGCCCTGCCTCCTATTCATCTTATTTAAAACAACCCCTATAAAAACAGTACTTACAACCAGAGAAAACCCAGTTCTGACACAGATAAAATCTGGGTTTTGTCTGGGCTTGGTCTGGGCTAGGTCTGGGCTTGGTCTGCGTTTAAGTATAAAAAGAATAAGATGATCAGTTGATGAGGTTGACAGGTGAACGAGTTGACAAGAAGGATGGGGGAAAGAGGTCAGGTAAATAAAGTGGGGGTGATAGGGTTGATGAGGTTGACAGGGGTGATAAGTTAACACGTTGACGAGTTAACACGTTGACAGGTTGACGAAGAGGAAGAAGTAGCTTAGGAGATATAAAGTTGGCAAAGCCCCTCCCCTAAAATAAAAATCCCCCGTATTACGGGGGGACTTTTTATGCAGTAGGTTTCGGCTATTTTATGATTGAACAGAAATAGACAGTAACCGGATGTATCTATTTTTCATTGGATGGTTAAAAAGAGTACACGCAATATAATAAAATTGCTGAATCGCGCGTCATAGGGCGGCATCTTTTATTTGCATATACTTATAATCACTTATTTTCGCCACATGTGGTCGGTTTGTAAAAAAGAGTTCCGGCAGTTTTTCAGTAGCCTCACAGGCTATATTGCCATCATCGTATTCTTATTATTGAATGGTTTATTCCTGTTTGTATTCCCCGATACCAATATCCTTGACTTTGGGTTCGCCACCCTTGATAAATTTTTTGAGCTGGCTCCCTGGATATTGTTATTGCTGATACCTGCTATTACCATGCGCAGTTTTGCCGATGAGTTCAAAGGCGGCACCTTCGAGATCCTGCAAACCAAGCCGCTTAGCCGCTGGCAACTGGTTTCAGGTAAGTATTTCGGCGCCCTGGGCGTAGTGATCATCGCATTAATTCCCACCATAATATATCCCATCAGTGTGCAGCAACTGGCTGCCGCCGGCGGCGGTATCGATATGGGTGGAACCATCGGTTCTTACATCGGTCTGGTATTACTGGCCGGCGTATTTGTAGCCATCGGCATTGCCTGTAGTAGTTTTACTAATAACGCGGTGGTAGCCTTTATTGCAGGCGCCTTTCTTTGTTTTGTGTTGTACAGCGGGTTCAACGCCATAAGCCGCATCCCGGCATTACAGGCAGGGGCCGATTATTACGTTGAAATGCTGGGCATCGACTTCCATTACCGCAGTGTAAGCAGGGGCGTGGTTGACAGTCGCGACATCATTTATTTTCTCAGCATCATTCTTTTCTTTTTGATCTTTACCAATCGAAATTTGTTGAAACGATAATCCGGAAATACACCATGAACAAAATACTGGCTTCAAAAGGATGGTGGTTGTTTTTGCTGATCGTACTGCTGGGTATCAATTACCTGGCATCAGTAGTGCATACCCGCGTTGACCTTACTCAGGAAAAAAGATATACCCTTTCGCCCGCTACCAAAAAACTGGTAAAAGGCTTACACGATAAAGTGTCCATTACCGTACTGCTCACCGGCGATATGCCGGCCGGGTTCAAAAAACTCTCCAACAGCACCAAGGAAATGTTGCAGGAGCTTAAAGAACTGGGGGGCAGCAATATTCAATTCAAATTTGAAAAAGCCGGCGAAGGCCTGAGTGATACTGATAAACAAAAATTTCAGGCGCATTTAGACTCTCTTGGCCTGAAACCTACTAACATTCAGGTAAAAGCGAAAGCCGGCGAAGCACAGGAAGAGCGCCTGGTATACCCCGGCGCCCTGGTTCAATATAAAGACCGCGAAGTAGTCATTGACCTGCTGCAAGGTCAGGATATGAGGGGTGGCGTACAATCACTGAACAATGCCGAAGCATTACTGGAGTATAAACTGGCCCGCTCTATTCAAAAGATCACGGCCGATACTGTACCGGCCATTGGTTACCTGCTTGGTAATGGCGAGCTGTTCAATGAAAATGTAAAAGATCTCATCGATGGCACCCTGCGCCAGGAATACCGGTTTGGTTTTCTGCCTATCGACAGCGTACCGGTTATTCCCAATGTTTTTGATGCGCTGGTAATTGTTAAACCAACCGTGCCGTTCAGCAATAAGCAAAAGCTGAAGATCGATCAGTACATCATGCATGGCGGTAAGGTAATCTGGCTCATAGACAGGTTATATGCCGAAATGGACAGCCTCATGCGCTCACACAGCGATTTTGTAGCCTTCGACCGTAACCTGAACCTCGATGACCAGCTGTTCAAATACGGCGTTCGTATCAATGGCGACCTGGTGCAGGACCTGCAATGCGATAAAATCCCTCTGGTAGTGGGCAATTATGGCAATCAGCCGCAAATGCAGCTGGTGCCCTGGCCTTACTTTCCAACATTATCGTCTTACTCAGGTCATCCCATTGCCAAGAACCTCGATAATGTATTAAGCATCTTCCCCAATTCCATCGATACCATAAAAAATAACATCAGGAAAACGGTGTTGCTGTCCACATCGGAAAGCTCCCGAATTATCAGTACGCCGGCCATTGTAACGTTGAACAGTGTTAAAACGGAAGACGATCTGAAAACCTTTAACCAGTCGTTCATTCCCATTGCTGTGCTGTTGGAAGGAAGATTTACCTCCCTTTACACCAACCGCTTATCAACCGGTGAACTGGATACCCTGGCGGGGATGTACAAACAGCCATTCAGGGCGGCCACGGAAAAAGAAAGTAAAATGATCGTGGTGAGTGATGCCGACATTGTAGCCAATGTGGTAACACAAAATGAAGGGCCGCTGCCAATGGGATACAACCAGTTTACCCATAACCAGTACGCCAATAAAGATTTTTTCCTCAACTGCGTACAATACCTCACCGATTCAACAGGCATACTCGAAACCCGGGGAAAAGACTTTGCACTTCGCCTGCTCGATACTAAAAAAACAGAAGCGGACCGTATACAATGGCAGCTGATGAATATAGCCATACCTGTAGTGCTGGTTTTATTGTTTGGAGCTGTATATCAGGCGATAAGAAAGAAAAAATACCAGGCTAAATTGAAAGTTGATAAAGTTGATAGGTTAAAAGGGTTTTAATGGAACCGGGTAAACCAGCAGCCGGTAATAACTTATCTTTGCCAACCATAAAATAAGACATGGCCACTGAACAGATCACCTATTTAGCATTTGGCAGTTTATTAATACTGGCATTGGCGTTTGACCTGGGATTACTGAGTAAAAAATCCTCTCATATTACCATTAAAAAAGCCTTGTGGCAGACTACCTTCTGGGTATCGCTGGCATTGGTTTTCTTTGGTTTTATCTGGTATGAGAGCGGCCATGAAAGAGCGATCAAATACCTGAGCGCTTATTTAATGGAGTGGTCGCTAAGCATTGACAATATCTTTGTATTCATACTCATCTTTGGCTTTTTTAAGGTAAAAGAAAAATTCTATGCCCGGGTACTGCTCATTGGTATCCTGATGGCCATCCTCTTCAGGATTATATTTATCGCAATAAGCAATGGCCTGGTGCAACAATTCCAATGGATCCTGTACATCTTCGGTGCTATTCTGGTTTACACAGGCATTACCATGTTTCGCACGAAACATGAGGAAGAAGCCGGTGACCTGGAAAATAACAAGGTGTACAAATTAATGAAGCGTGCGCTGCCTATAACAACCAGCGACGGGGATGGAAAATGGAAAATAACAGAGAACGGGAAAAAGTACTATACCAGTTTATTTGTTGTGGTAATTATGCTGGCCACTACCGACATCGTATTCGCACTCGATAGTATTCCTGCGGTATTTGCCATTGCGCCCAAAGACTCCCTGGTAATTTATACCTCCAACATCTTTGCCGTACTGGGCTTGCGCTCACTATTCTTTTTACTGAAAGGCGCTGCCAATAAATTCGGCAATTTGCAACAAGGTATTGCCATTGTACTCATATTTATAGGGGTGAAGATGCTGATAGAATATTTTAAGATCGAGATCCCGGTGTATGTTTCCCTGCTGGTGATCATTGTCTGCATCGCCGCCTCTATGGTATATTCTGTAACCGTAAGCAATCGTACCCCGGAAGACAAGGATAACGATGCCGGTTCAAACCGGGATATTCACTGATCAAATTAACCGGGTGAAATATTTTATTGACAATATAGCTTCCATCATTAAAGGGAAGTGGCTGGTTCAGCATGACAATGCGTTGATTGAACAACTGCTCATCGATAGCCGTAAACTCATCTTTCCACAAACCTCCTTATTCTTCGCATTGAAAGGGCCGCGCCGCGATGGGCATTCCTTTATTTACCAATTGTATGAAAAGGGTGTTCGCAGTTTTGTGGTCAGCGAGACTGTGGACCTCAGCAAACTGGCCGAAGCCAATATAGTACAGGTAGACGACCCTTTACGGGCGCTGCAAAACCTGGTGGCCTGGCATCGTAAACAATTCAGCCTGCCGGTAATAGGCATTACCGGTAGTAATGGAAAAACCATTGTAAAAGAATGGTTAAACCAGTTGCTCGATGACCGGTTCACTATTATTAGAAGTCCAAAAAGTTACAACTCACAAATAGGGGTGCCATTGAGTGTTTGGCCGTTGAACGAGCAACACGAACTGGCCATTTTTGAAGCCGGTATTTCGCAACCCGGCGAAATGGAACAACTGCAAAAGATCATTCAAC
Organism: Niastella sp.; assembly: GCF_045805085.1. Taxonomy (NCBI): domain Bacteria; kingdom Pseudomonadati; phylum Bacteroidota; class Chitinophagia; order Chitinophagales; family Chitinophagaceae; genus Niastella; species Niastella sp. The sequence goes on along the minus strand of NZ_JBJMLX010000457.1, from coordinate 2,588 downwards.
CCACTATTGGCATTTTTACCAATGTGGGTGAAGCACACAGTGAAGGTTTTGTGAATATGCGGCAGAAAGTGAATGAAAAGCTGCAATTGTTCAGGGATGTTCAAACACTTATTTATTGCCAGGACGATCACGAAATAAACAGCGGGGTGGCGGCTTTAAGGCAACAGCTGCCCGGCAACAAACGCTTTGAGGTCTTTAGCTGGAGCATGATGAGCGAAGCCATGCTGCACATTCGCCAGGTTTATAAAGAAGACAACAAAACAACTATTACCGCCAGCTACCAGCAACAGGAGATCAGTATTGTGATCCCCTTCGCCGATAAAGCATCGGTTGAAAATGCCATTCATTGCTGGTGCGTATTGTTGCACTTACAGGTACCGCTCGAGGAAATAACAAGACAAATGCAACAGCTGGGGCCCGTGGCTATGCGGCTGGAACTGAAAAAAGGATTGAACAATTGTTCCATCATCAACGACAGCTACAGTTCAGACCTCAGTTCGTTTACCATCGCCCTTGATTTTTTAAGTCAGCAACAACAGCATGGCAGGCGAACCGTAATTCTTTCAGATATTTTACAAAGCGGCCGCTCAGAAAAAGACCTGTATGCCGAGGTGGCCCGTTTGCTGCAACAGCGGCAGGTGAACCGCCTCATTGGGATAGGAGAGCGCATTACCCATCACCAGCCGATCTTTCAATCGGCCGGTATTCCTGACCTGGCGTTTTATTCGTCGGTAGACGCATTTATAAAAGAGCTGCCTCATATACCCTTTAAGGATGAAAGCATTCTCTTAAAGGGCGCCCGCATTTTTGAGCTGGAACAGGTTGACCGCCTGTTGCAACAGAAAGTACACCAAACGGTGCTTGAAATTGATCTTACGGCCGTTGCCCATAACCTGAAACAGTTTCAGCAACGCTTACTGCCGGCTACCCGTATTATGGCCATGGTGAAAGCGTTTTCGTATGGCAGCGGCAGTTATGAAATTGCCAATGCGCTGCAGTTTCACCGCGTCGATTACCTGGCAGTGGCCTATGCCGATGAAGGCGTTGAGCTGCGCAAGGCCGGCATCAATTTGCCCATCATGGTCATGAACCCCGAGGAATCGACCTTTGATGTGCTGGTGCAATACAACCTGGAGCCCGATCTGTATGCGCCCGGCATATTATCATTGTTTGAAGATTTTGTTAAAAAACAGGGCATTCAGCAGTTCCCTGTACATATAGAACTGGAAACGGGAATGAACCGGTTGGGCTTCTCTATGGAGGAATTACCGCTGGTAATAAATTCACTGCGAACACCCTTGTTTAAAGTGCAATCGGTGTTTACGCATCTGGCGTCGAGCGAAGACCCGCAACAGGATTCGTATACCAACTGGCAGGGCGAATTGTATATGAAAATGGTGGCGCAGTTACAGTCGGTGCTTTCCTATTCCTTTATAAAACATGTGGTGAATACGGCCGGGATCATTCGTCATCCGCAATGGCACCTTGATATGGTGCGGTTGGGAATTGGCCTGTATGGAGGCGACAGTTTTGGTGAAGGCGGGCTCGATCTGCGGGAAGTTTCTACCCTGAAATCGACCATTGCGCAGATCAAGGAGCTGAAGGAAGGAGAAACGGTGAGCTATGGCCGTAAAGGCGTGGTAACCAGAGCTACACGTATTGCTACCGTGCGTATAGGGTATGCAGATGGATACCCGCGTAAGCTGGGAAACGGGGCCGGTAAAATGTTGGTGAATGGCCACCTGGCGCCGGTTATTGGAACGGTGTGCATGGATATGACCATGATTGATATTACCGATATTTCACATGTTCAGGAAGGGGACGATGTGATAATTTTTGGCACCGATTTGCCGGTGAAACAAGTAGCACATTGGGCCCAAACCATTCCATATGAACTGCTTGCCACCGTTTCACAGCGGGTAAAAAGAGTGTATTTTGAAGAGTAACCCCTCATCAAATCCTGACAAACTCAAGCACAGAAAACCTTATCTTTGGAAACTAAAAATTAGCATAGTGAAGATCAGAACAGTCGCCCTGGTAATAGCAGGAATTATTATCGCCGACCAGGCTTTAAAAATATGGGTAAAAACCCACATGACGTATGGAGAGCAAATCTTTTTGCTGGGCAGAACATTAAGATTGTATTTTATCGAAAATGAAGGCATGGCCTGGGGATGGAAGTTTGGTGGCGATTGGGGTAAGATTGCCCTTACCGTTTTTCGATTGATTGCCGTGATCTTTGGCGTGTATTACATCAAGGGTATTGTACAAAAGAAATACCATCGTGGTTTTATTCTTTGCGTGGCTATGATCTTTGCCGGCGCATTGGGTAACCTGATTGATAGTATGTTTTACGGATTGATCTTCTCCGGCAGCAATGATGGTTCGGGCCTTGCCCACATGTTCCCTGCTGGTGGTGGTTATGCCGGTTTCTTACATGGTAAGGTGGTTGATATGGTGTATGCGCCTATCATCGACAACAAGATCTTACCGTCATGGATCCCGTTCTGGGGCGGTGAGCGTTTCACTTTCTTTTCACCCATCTTTAACATAGCTGATGCATCTATCTCAGTAGGTGTTATTGCGAT
>NZ_JBJMLX010000456.1:0-25182 GCF_045805085.1 Niastella sp. | reverse complement strand
GATTAAGCTTTACAATATTGCAAAATGGCTTGGGATTGATGCCTACTGATTGCGTGAACAGGGTATCGAAATGTCTTTGCGAAACCCCGATGCCCTTCAATAGCCCGCTAATCGAAACATCGCCCTTATGCTTTATTATTTCCTGTACGGCATAATCAATGTACTGGAATTTATTTGTCCTCAACTCAACTCCTTTACATAACTGCAGCAATGCCTTTTCCAGGTTACCACAGGTTGCTTCAAATTCCTCTGTGATACAATCCCGTAAAACGCGTGCCAATGGAATATCATAGAGCTGAATCAGATTATTTGTTGTCAGATCGGCCGGAAAACCAAATAACACCTGTAATGTATGGGGGTGAAACCGGATGCCGTATAAGAGCGAATTATTTTCCAGCTCCAATGAATAACTGCGCATTGTTTGTCCTGCAAAAAACGCATCCGGTTCTTTTATCCAGTTCGCCTGTTCTGTCGTTCTTTTAGCATTTTTACCGGTAACATTAAAAATAATTTCATGGTGTCCATCTGGTAAAATATCCTCCCTGTAAACACTGTCGCCTACGTCATATACCTGCAATTGCCAGATTGATTTTACAATTGGCGACAAGGCTGTCGGTGTATATGTTCGAAGTGCTATCATAAATGAACAGTTGAAGATAACTGCTTTTTATATAAAATCATATCGCATTTCGAAAATCCTGATAGTAAAGTGCTGAACTAAAAGATCATCAAACAAAAAATTGCTTACTTTTATTCTGATAGTTATACCCGCAATTCATAACTATTCATTAATCAAAAACCTTTCTTATATGAAAAAATTACTCTCCGTAATGGCAGTTATTATGTTTAGCTGTCTTACCCAGGGATTTACCACTTCTTCTCCTCCATCGCTTGTCGGCATTAACTTTGCCAATACGAATGACAGTTCGCCTTCCAGGATCTATTTCAGAATTTATGTAGATGGCGTACTGGAGGTTGATATGGGAAGCAGTGAACATGGTTTAGGCTCTGTATCTGCCCCTGCAGGCAGCACTATCAAATTTGAAATGAGCACTACCCCACCCGATGGCGGTCCGGATGTAACTATCAGGGATGAAGCAACCAATACTAACCTGTTTTTACAAAACGATCCGGCTATAAATTATACAACATTCAGTTTTACAGCCGAAGATGGTCATGAATACTCCATCTGGACGCACTCATAAGTAATAATTACCGGTATACTATCAACGCCCCACGACTTGTCGGGGGCTTTTTTAAAAAAAAAGGAAATGCAACCGGTAAAACAGGGTTATTTCCTCATCCGGGAAAAAAGGTTATTTTTGTTCCTGTTAGGCATCTCATATCCTGAAAAATCCGACTTTATGACAAAACCTGGTATCCTTGACAAGAAAGACGATACTACTACCAGCAAACGCTCTCTTCGCTGGATCATACTTATCCCATTTATTATAGTATTGGGTGTATTAGCCGCCGTTGTAAGGGGTGGGGAATCTACTGACACCCTCAGCGCCCTGAAATCGGGTAAACCAAACCCCGCAGCTGCCACCGATGCCAAAGTAATAAAGGTGGTGCACGATAATATTATGGGGCTTGTAAAGGTTGAAAGTAACGACTACGAATATAAGAGCCTGGGTGGTATCTCGGGTCTGAAGATCACCGTAATTAACCCAACCGATTATATGCTCAACCGCGTACGGGTAAAAGTAACCTACATAAAAGCCAATGGTGGTATTTACGATACAAAAATGAAAGACTTCTATGGGATAAGACCCAAATCTGCTGAAACCCTTAAAATGCCCGACAGCAAACGGGGCACCAGCGTTAAGTATGAGATTATTACCATAAAGTCAAAAGACCTTGGCTTATAAATAAAGAGAGTGTATCATCCCTGATACACCCTCTGATTGCTCTCGCGGTTGCCCGCATTCATCTATGGTCCCGTTATAATCAAATGCGCTTTTAATTCAACATTGTTCTGAGTTTACTTTCGTTGATAATGGTAATGTAGCCTTCGCTTATTTCAATCAGCTTTTCCTGCCTGAACTCGCCCAGGGTCCTTATCAACGATTCGGTAGCCGTGCCGGCAATAGCGGCCAGGTTATCACGGCTGATCTTAATGGCATCTTTATATTTAAGGCTTAATAAGATCAATGCCTCTGCTACTTTTTTGCGAAGGGAATTATAAGCCAGGCCCAGCAGCAGTTGTTCCTTGTCGGTAATATCTTTAGCCAGCAGATTTATAAATTTGCGGGCCACCTGCCAGTCGGTTTCCATTATCCCTTCAAATTCATCTTTTGGGATAACCGCCAGCTCTGCATATTCAACAGCTACTGCGATATCTTTATATACCGTTTCTTCCAGCAACGCCACATATCCCAGGTACTCCCCTTCTCCATATATACCTGTAATAAGTTCTTTCCCTTCAGAATTACATTTATACGTTTTTACAATCCCTTTCTTGATATAGAATAACTGCACCGGGTGATTGCCTTCAGCATAGATCACCTCTTTCTTTTTATACTTATTTACGTTTGTGTTCAGGTTAAATAATGTCGTTAGTCTGTCCGTTTGATATTTGCGGGCGAAAGTGGTTGTGGCACTTTCGAAAATGGGCATAGCTTCCATTATTTTATGGCTTTGGTTGGTGTTGTTAACAACAAGCAATCTTTTCATTGTTCGTAAGTTTTATGATGGTCGTGGCGGTATTAACCGGTAATAAACTGGATAACATGTACAATGAACGGAATTAAGTGTTTTCAGAGAATTTCAGAACGTAAATGTATACGCCGCATTGAGTAACAGGACATTGATTAACGATAGGTTTTAAAGTAAATCAGGACTCAGAGTCGCTTCAGAGGAAATTATTGATTTGATTCGTTAGCGTTAGTAGGTCTCTCCATTAACTATACAACAAATATAACATTTATTTTAAATATTCATACCCTTCGAATTTTCTAAATGAATTTCCTCAATGCTTTATGTAAAATTTTATAAGAAGAAACCGTTACCCGGGCCCGTTTTCATGGGGCCCCTTACATTATAACAACAAGCTTATTAGCACCTTTTCATTGTATCCATCAACATTTTGAATGCAGCCTTTTGTTCTGTTGTTGCTTTTCCAAACTCGGCGGGGCAAAGCGATATGCCCAGTGATGGGTCATACTTCAACACGGCTACGCCTTCGCCAAAACAAAATTCCCAGTATATCATTTCGTTTTGCTTTTCCTTATTGCAAAAGGATATTCCTATCTCATGCCTGAGCCAATCTGCTGTAGTATAGAAAAAAGAAGTCTCACATCTTGAAGTCAGCACTACCTCTGGATATCCATTTTTCGTTTGCAATCTCATATAAAATTAATTTGGAGTTATAAGCGGTCAATGGAATTCGCAGGATATGTGGGAGGAGTGATATGTTATAGTAAGGTATGTTTTTTACGCATAAAAAACCATGACCGCCGTCATGCTTTGCGGGTATTTTTTGATTTCAAACAACAATTGATTTTAATCAAAATAATCTTAATCAAAGCGGGTCCCACAAAGCTTTGTATAACTTCTTCGTATATTAGTATCTGTTCGATAGGGTGGCATTTCGCAATTCACCCGATGTAATTTGGTATTTCAAGTATAGTTTAATTTCCGGTCGCAGCGTAGCTGGCCGGATTCATTTTTTTGGGCATCAACTGCACAAAGAACGTTCTTATCCTCTGTAGTTTTTTGTGTTGGAAACAGATCCGGCAGTTTCTGTCCGGATCTGTTTTTTTATACCAGGATCCGGAAAAACAGGCCTGCAAGAGAAAAAACACATCCATCTATTTTTCAATCGGTTATAAAAAGGGGCACTATTGTTATATTTGAGCTTTCTTACTTATTACCGAACACACATGGGCATATTTGCGGCGTACTCAACCACCAGTTTACTATTAATAGCATTATCGGCCTTTATAATCGGGCTTTCCAAGGCGGGGCTCAAAGGAATCGACATGTTGAATGTTACTATTATGACCATTGTGTTCGGCGGAAAGGCATCAACCGGTATTGTATTGCCCTTGTTGTGTGTGGCAGATGTAATGGCGGTAAAGTATTACCACCGGCATGCGCAATGGTCGCACGTAATAAAATTAATGCCCTGGATGGTCATTGGCATCCTGGTGGGCGTGTTTGTGGGCAAAGACCTGAATGAGGCTATTTTCAGAAAAGTGATGGCCACCATCATCGTGCTTACTGTAATAATAATGCTGGTGATCGAATTCCGCAAGACAATGGTGATGCCCAACAACAAATTATTTGTATCAGGTATGGGGTTGGTATCGGGTTTTACAACCATGCTGGGCAACCTGGCGGGCGCTTTTTCGAATATCTATTTTTTGGCCATGCGCTTGCCCAAGAACGATTTTATTGGAACCGGCGCCTGGATCTTTCTGATTATTAACTGGTTCAAACTACCCTTCCAGATCCTTTACTGGAATAATATTACCCCCACATCGCTATTGACCGATCTGGCGCTGGTGCCCTTTCTTATCCTGGGCTTCTGGTGCGGGTTAAAACTGGTAGCCCGGATAAAAGACGATCTGTATCGCCAGGTAGTGATCGTGCTCACACTCATTGGCGCCATCTTTATATTTTTAAAAAGATAAACCGGGTTAACTTTTCATTACATCAGATAATGCCTGTTTCAACTCTTCGGTGCTGGCATCTTTTAACAGGAACCCATGCACCCCTATCTGATAGGCTTTCACGACATAAGCTTTACTATTATGCATGGTAAAGAATACAACTTTTATGTAGGGCCAACGCTTTTTCAACTCAATGGCGGTTTCAAAACCATTCATTACCGGCATATTGATATCGAGCAGGCAGATGTCCGGTTCCGTATTCATTTCCGGTAATCTGTCAAGAAGGTCTTTCCCGTTTTCCGCCTCCAGCACCACCTTATATCCCAGTAAACTCAGGCGCAGATGTATGGCCTGGCGTAACATCATGTGATCATCTACAATAGCAATCGTAACAGACTGAACATTTTCCATAGCAACATTTTAGTCAAACAATTCCGGGGCATTCTATGGGGTACGGACTTCAATCTGACTGCTAATGCAGTTATATACAAAATAATTTAATAGTAACGAGACTAACAAATATGCGTGTGTGCATATGTCAAAAACTGACATTTTTTTTTGCTGGTAAATACTTTTATTTAGCTCACCTAATAGCTCGTTGTTTCAGGTCAACGAAATGCAAACCTGGTGCACCAAATACATCATTACATTTGCTGCACAGGCCAGTGCCCCAGCGTTAAGCTTTCAATATTTTGCGTAGGATCTCAACACAGCCTGCGAGTTCTTCCGGGGTGGAAGAAGCAAAACCCAGCCGGGTGGCATTCAGTACCGGCTTTCCTTCCTCATTCCTGAACCCTGCAGAAAAATACAGTTCCTGTTGCAGGGCCTTTTGTGTAAGGATGTTTAAATTAATGGCGGGATCGAAATGCGTCCATACGGCCATACCACCCACCGGTACCTGGAACTGCACATAGTCGCTCAGGTGGGTCTTTAACAATTCACAAAACACATCGCGCCGTTGTCGGTAAGTACGCACCGATTTACGCAGGTAGCGCTGTATAATGCCGTTCTGTAATAATTCAGCAATGGCGTTCTCCAACAGAATATCGCCCTGGCGGTCAACAATGCGTCGCAACATGGCCAGGTGACGGATCACGTTTTCTGATGCCACCACATACCCCACCCTGAATGCAGGGGAGATTGTTTTGGTAAAAGAACCGCAATAGATCACCATCCCGGCTTTATCGGCGCTGGCCAAAGGCAACAGCGGTTTGCTCAGGTAATGAAAATCGTAATCATAATCATCTTCAAAAATGATAAAACCGTATTGCTCCGCCAGGCGAAGCAGCTCAATGCGCCGGTCGGCCCGCAGGGCCGTAGTAGTGGGATAAAAATGATGCGAGGTAACATACACCATGCGCACTTTTTGTTTGCGGCAAATGGCCGCCAGCTCCTCCACCACAATCCCATTTTCATCGACCGGAATTTTTAACAGGTTGGCGCCCCCTTGTAAAAAATTCATATTGGCTCCATTGTAGTTCAACTCTCCTACCACCACATTATCGCCCGGATTCAAAAAGGCAGTGCAGGAAAGATACAACCCCATTACCGTGCCCCGGGTTATCAGGATGTTCTCTGGCGTCACCTTCAACCCGCGCGTATCATTTAAATAATCCGCCAGCACCTGTCGTAACCACAAAGCGCCCATGGTATCGCCATACCCTAAGCGCACATAGGGATTGCCGGTAAGCAACTGTGTTCTGTAAGCCCGCGCCAGTTCTTCCAGCGGCGCCAGGCGCGAATCGGGGAAACCATCATCGAGGTGGTATTTATGCTTCGACCAAACGGCCGGCCTGTCCAGATGCGGCGTGGCTTCAAATTCAAAGCCCGCTGTTTGTGCCGGGTTAAAATTGTTGCCGGAACCGTTCAGTAAACTACGTGGTTGTATTTCCGGCAAATGCCTGGCTACATAGGTTCCGCTTCCCGTCCGGCTCTCCAGCCAGCCCTGCGCCAGCAATTCATCATACGCCTGGATCACCGTTTTGCGGTGTACCTGCAACCATTCGGCCATTTGCCGGGTGCTGGGCAGGCGGTGGCCGGCCTGCAGGTTACCATCTTTTATAAAAACCATGAGCTGGTTGGCAATCTGCAGGTATACAGGTTGCAAACTGTCTTTTTCGATCGCAATAAGGGTTGAAAGTGCCTGCATAAGAAAAGTGGACTACTGACTATATACAAACCGGATGATTACACCCATCCAATAAAGGTACAATTTTGTAAAAAATTCAACCAAATATGGCTCCACAGTCACATCTTATTCCCAGCAGAGGTGCTAAACGGGCGCATTATGACAAAGAGGCGATCTATTCCATTTTAGACGAAGCGCTTTTCTGCACAGTCAGTTACGTATTTGAAAACAAACCATTCACCATTCCCACTGCTTTTGTGCGCCGCGAAAATAAATTGTACATCCATGGGTCTGTAGGCAGCCATTTTATTTGGGAACTGGAAAAAGGGGGACCGGTTTGCATTTCGGTAACGCTTATAGATGCACTGGTGGTGGCCAAATCGGCGTTCTCTCACTCTGTGAATTACCGCTCGGTAGTGCTTTTTTCGAAGGGTGAAAAAATTGAAGAACCTGCCATGAAATGGAATGTTCTGGAATGGCTTACCAATAAAATTGTACCCAACAGCTGGGATTACCTGCGGCCTATGAAGGAAAATGAGGTGCGCAAAACAACGGTTTTGGCGTTTGACATCGATGAAGTTTCTGCAAAAACCCGCAATGGCATGCCGAATGATGAGGAAGAAGACAAACCCTTACCTATTTGGTCAGGCATTATTCCCATTGAAACCAGCCGCCGCGATCCGGTTCCGGATGAGCTAAGCCGTGATATCCCTTTGCCAAAGCACCTGATGCCAAAAAGTACGCAGAACGTTTAACCTTTTACTTTTTCTGCAGCAGCTTTTACAGGCGGTTGTGTTTTAGCTGAAGTTAAAGGCACTTTATGCCGTTGCCGGTATAAGATAAACCCATACGTAAACATGGAAATGGAGATGATGGCAATCAGCACACTCCATTTTTTGTTGCTGTTATCCAGCGAGTGTTTGCTTTCATTATAGCTATCTACCGTTAATAAGGGATCGCCATTCATGGTAAGACTATAGGTGTAAATGGTCGTCCACTGGTAATTGGTTTCAAAATATCCCGGGGCTTCGGTTTTCCTGATCTTAACGGCGTATTCATGCTTCAGAACTGACAGTTCCACCGGGGTTCCCCGCCCGGCGCCCAGGAGCTGTTTGGCATTGATGGAATTGAACCCCACGGCATCGATATTAAAGTTGATGCCCGGGTATTCGATCAAATACAATTGAATAGACCCGTATGCATTTTTGCTGGAAGGCACTTTGATCTCAGGCGGCATGCTGAGCTGTCCGCTTAAGGTAATGAGCTTGCTGCCATCGACTGAAAACTCAGGGGAGATCACCGACTTGATGGTAAAGCCCAACAGGAATGAACCCACGATCATCAGCATCACGCCTGTGCCCCTGTTCTCGAAGCGGGCATCGCGTGTAATGGGCAATTCAAATTTTTGCTTTATTCGCCAGAGCTGTAGTTGATGGATCAGATCTTCGAAGTTATTGAGCAGGAGTTCGGGCAGCACCACATCATCGCCCGTTGTTTTTATAATAACATAATTGATCTGTTTGCGGGTAGTAATGCCGTAGGCCGTTATTTCTGACTTATCAACTATGCGTGAAGAGAAACGCCACTTTACGGTAAGCTGTTCTTCGTAAATATCCACCGCCTTAAAACCCTGCATGGTTACCAGCAGGATAAAAAAGAAGAAAAGCGTGAGGCTGGTGGCGGCCACCAATACATCTACCTGCACATACCGGTACGCAAAAGCATGCTGAAAAATGTAGAACGAAATAACCGACATCATCGAAAACAGGATCAGGATCAAAAGCCACTGCCGGTTGTTGAATTTTCCTTTTGATATTGGCGCCATGGTTGTAATGTATGATATCCCACTAATATTACATTGACAAGATAGACAAAATAAGGCAGACGGCAGATGGCAAACGGCAAAAATGTCTGCCGTCTGCCATCTGCCGTCTGCCAATTGGCGACTTAATAACTAAACTTTATTTTACAAACCGCTGCGTTACCAGCTTACCCTGTATCGAATAGGTCAACACATAGATCCCCGGCGAAAGCGAGTTAATGTTGATCCGGTTCGATACCGGCCTTACCAGTAGTACCTGTCGCCCGGTGATATCGTATATGCGAACAGGAATGCCTGCCAGGTTGGGCGCATTAAACAGTTTCAGCTCCTGTTGACCGGGCAGATTGGAGATAGTAGTTTCAGTTGGCGACGCCATTGACATTCGCGCCGTAGCTGTAGCCGCGATCACCAGGGAAGAAACTTTATCGTTCCAGCCATCATCAACCAAACAGGCGTCACTGGCGGTTTTAACCAGTGTAGAGCCGGCATAATTATCGTCCCAGTACAGGGTGACCCTGTACCCACTTTGCACTTGCAGGGAAGATATATCATCATTTACAATGCCAAACGACTGCAACCTGCTTAAGGTATAACTGCCTGCAGCCAGTCCTACCGCTGTGCCGGCATAATTACAATCCTTATAGAAGGTGGCTACAGCTGGGCCGCTACTCCCATTAAAGACATTGTTGATGGCTGCCGCATACGCCGCCGTTCCGGAAGTATTATCAAAATCATCGTATAACCACATAAAGCCGCCTTTTATATTGCAGCTGTTTTTCCAGGTGGTTAACTGGCTTTGCACCTGGCTGGTTGTTTTTTCCGCATCCCACAACCCGGCATACACCGGAATGCTTCCAAAATTCCAGTTACAGGGATTGTTACCGGCACCACCCGAATAGCATTGCAGGTCAACCCGGTCAACTGTACCTGGGCGTTGGTTATTAGTATTGGTGGCAACGCCGGTCCAGAAGGCGCTGGATGTATAAGGCACCAGTGATACTTTGAATCCCAGGCCACCCAACATCACCGCAAAAGCAGTGGCCGAATTGACATCGTAGGTAGTTTCATCATCAAAGCCAATGGCATCTACTGTAGGAAAGGCGCTCCTGATTGCCTGAAAATTCCTGTACAGGATGCTGGTTGAACCGGTGCCCTGCGAAGCGATCAGGTCTTTGATATTGGCAAAGGTGCTCGATCCCCAGGCGGCTAAACAAAACTCCACCCGGTTAATAGTGGTGGGCGCCGTTTTCAGCGAAGCAATATCGCCGGCAAAATTGGGATAAGAAGAACCGCCGATGTATGATCCATTTTGCACCAATGGAAACTCGGCATTGAAATTCAGGTTGCCGCTGGCATCGATGTGAATGGTCCATACTACTACACAGGTAAAGCCGGAGCCTTTTAATTCACTGATGGAATAACTGCGGTTTTTATACACCGGTCCACCGGCGTAAATACCGGAGTTCGCGAATGTTATTTGAACCAGGCATATTAAAATGCATATGGCAAGGATCTGTTTCATGATTAATTGTTTTTTACAAACTGTTGAGTAATGGTGTTATCCTTGTTTAGAATAACCAGTGTATATACACCGGCAGCAAGCTTTGAAACATCGAACCGGTTATTGACCAACCGGCCGCTGATTACTTCCCTACCCATCACATCCAGTATTCTCAATGTAGAACCGGTAATGGATTGCGTAGTATTGAACCGCAACTCATTGGTAACCGGGTTGGGATAAATACTCAACCGGCTATCAGTGGTCACTTCCGTTGTTGTTCTTGCTGCGGCCAGACTGGTAGTAGTTACTTTAAGCGATGAGGCCAGGTCGTTGAAATTGTTTGGCACCAGGCAGCTGGCATCGGCTGTGAGTGTAACGGATGTACCGGTGAAATTATCATCCTGGAACAATTGCAGCTGGTAACCACTGTTCACTTTTAAAGAGGAGATATCATCATTCAATACACCCATATCCTGTAACTGGCTCAGGGTATAATTTCCAACGCCTAATGTGGTTACATAGCCGCCATAATTACAATGCTTGTACACATTCACCACGCCCGTTCCATAAGCAAAAGGAAAATCGATGCGAGCCTGGTTGAACTGCGTTTCAAAAGTTGATGTCCAGCCGAAAGCAGCAGTAGCCAATGGCTTCAGGCTTACCCCGGCTGCACCACTCCAGAAATGAATGAACTCGCCCCAGTTCATATCGCGCGAATACGTGCTGCCGCTTTTGGGGAAATACTGCGCCAGCAAAGTAAAGAAGCGGTTCAATGCCTGGGCACCTCCATAGTTATGATAAATAGGATAGAACCAATCACGGAACCAGTGCGTGCCGGCAACTGGTAGATCCGCGGTCGAGGTTTGCATCAGGTTGTACCAGCGTGTGGCTTCACTGGTTTTACCTAAACCCAGGTATACATCATAGATAAAGATCTCCGCCCATTTGCTATCGCCCCAAAGCGGAAAAGCCGGCGAACCTTTTACGCCCTTGCTGGCGCCTTCTACAATATGCGCTACTTCGTGGGTGGAGATATCCAGGTCGTTACCGGTGCCGCCGCTTGTCCAGGGACCGGGACCTACATCTATCACATTACGGTTGTCGTGACTGGCATCGAAATACGTGGAAGGATGACCGCCACTGTATTTACCCGTGTGGTAAATGGCAAACAAATGCGGATCGGTGCCAAAAGCGCCATATACATTCTTTACATAGCGCCACACATCGCCCATGTAAGTATAAGGCCAGGTAACGGAACTGCTGACGTCATTGTCGTAATAAACAGCCACATCATTGTCGTAGAATTTACGGTTGAGCAATTGGTTGTGTTCAAACCAATGCTCCTGCCAGGTGGCCGGCGGCGTTTGCGCCATGATGGTTTGTGCAATACAGGTAAAAATAAAAGTGTAAATGATCTGTTTCATAGTATATGAGGTTTGGTTTGGTGAATGGTCAATACATCCTTATACTGTATGCTTCGCGTTTTATGCGGCACACAGTACAACAAAAGAATTCCTTGCTGCCTTTATTGAACAGCAGCTTATTTAACAGGAGGTACACCAGGTTGGGCAAATGAAATAATACGGTAGGTCTACGGATGATATTAACCCGCGGATATAACTTCTAATAGAGTAGTACTAAGTTATCCTGTTTAGCAAGTATAAGCCAATACATCTACTGGTGAGATGGGAAAATTATTTATTCACATAGCAGAGTTCCTATATATCTATAGACAATAGGCAATGAACAATTGGTAAGTGGAGAGGATCAATGATCGTTCAATGGCATCCCGCGTTCCTGAAATTCTTTCCAGTTTATGTATTCATCACCTTTTCTTTGTTCAACCATAGTGATGCAATCATCAACCGGACAAATCAGCTTACATAAATTACAACCTACACATTCGTCTTCTTTTATTGTATATGTATTATATGGTCTTCCATACTGCAAGTTGATCGATTGATGCGAGCCATCTTCACAGGCAATATAACAAAGCCCGCAGTGAATACATTTATTCTGATCTATATTGGCAACGATGTGATAATTGATATCCAGTTCTTCCCATTGGGTAAGATGCGGCACTGATTTACCAATGAAATCAGTAATGGTGTTGAACCCTTTTTCATCCATCCAGTTATTGAGTCCTTCACACATATCTTCAACAATGCGAAAACCATGTTTCATTGCCGCCGTACACACTTGTACAGTGGTGGCCCCTAGTAACATAAATTCAACTGCATCTTTCCAGGTACTTACACCACCTATACCAGAGATGGGCACTTTAGAAGTCACCGGGTCCTGGCTGATAGTAGCCAGCATTTTGAGCGCAATGGGTTTTACTGCCGGACCGCAGTAACCGCCAAAAACGGATTTACCCGCCACATAGGGATTGGGCACAAAAGTATCCAGGTCGATGCCCGTTACCGATTGTATGGTATTAATAAGAGACAATGCATTGGTACCCGCTTCAACAGAAGCCTTTCCGGTTGGTACCACAGAATGTACATTAGGCGTCAACTTGGTGATGACCGGAATGGTTGCTTTTTCCATTACCCATTCAACTACTAATCTCGCAATTCCGGGGTCCTGTCCTACTACGGCGCCCATGCCGCGTTCCGTCATTCCATGCGGGCAACCAAAGTTCAACTCCAGACCATGCGCGCCGGTATCTTCCACCTGGGCAATCAGCTCATGCCATTTCTCGCGGGTATTGTCAGCCATCAGCGAAACGATCATTGCCCTGTCGGGAAATAATTTAATGCATTCTTTTATTTCGCGCAGGTTCAGTTCCAACGGGCGGTCACTGATCAATTCAATATTATTGAAACCCATTATTTTGCTGCCGTTGTAATTTACAGCAGAATAACGGCTCGACACATTCTTCACCTGGCTACCCAGCGTTTTCCAAACCACACCACCCCAGCCCGCTTCAAAGGCCCGCAGCACATTGATCTTTTTATCAGTAGGCGGTGCACTCGCTAACCAAAATGGATTAGGAGATTTTATACCAAGAAAATTCGCAGTAATGTCAGCCATAGGAATGCTTAGTTTATTAGTTTTTTAGTTTGTTAGTTCGTTAGTTATTGAGTTATTAAGTTCTATTTCCAATGAACTAATAAACTCAATAACTTAATAACCTACAAACCTGCCACATATTCCAAAATCGCCGCTGCCCCCACTTTCCCTGCCTGAACAGCATCCACCACTTCTTTACCTCCGTTCACACAATCGCCCCCTGCAAATACGCCGGGAATATTGGTAGAACCATTCTTTTGCGATACGATCTTTCCATGAGCATGTTGTAATTGATTATTGTTAACCAGCTCTTCAAATGGAATTTGTCCGGCCGCTTTAATGACCATATCTGCTTCCAGGATAAATTGCTCACCCGATTCAATAGGTGAACGGCGGCCACTGGCATCGGGTTCGCCCAATTGCATGAGGTTACATACCAGTTGAGTTACTTGTCCGTTCTCACCTTTTATCATAGCAGGCGCCGCGAGCCAGATGATGCGACAGCCATCCAGTTTAGCAATATTCAGTTCAGTTTCCGTACAGGGCATTTCTTCCTGTGTTCTGCGATATGCCAGCGTCACTTCTTTGGCGCCCAACCGCTTTGCTTGTGTTGCCGCATCGATCGCCGTCATACCCATACCAATCACTACCACTTTATCACCTACCGGTACTTTGTCGTATGTACCTGACCGGATCTCATAAATAAATCGGATGGCATCTACCACGCCTTCCAGTTCTTCACCTGGAATATTTAATTGCCGGGCAAGGCCCACACCAAAACCCAGGTACACTGCATCATAACTTTTTTGTAGTTCAGCCAGGGTAATGTGCTTACCCAGTTCCTGGTTGTATTTTATATCGATGCCGCCAACCGATGTTATATACTTCACCTCTTCTTCGCAAAAGGCCGGCGTTACTTTATAGGCAGCGATCCCATAGGTCATTAAGCCGCCGCCCTTGCTTTCCTTTTCATAAATAGTTACGTCAATACCTTCCCTGCTTAGCACATGCGCACAACTCAACCCCGCAGGACCAGCTCCTACAATCGCCACTTTTTTCCCGGTAGATGGCTTCCGTTCAAACAGTTTCCATTTCTTCTCCAGCGCTTGTTCGGTAGCATATCGTTGTAACCGGGCGATGGATATAGGTGTTTCTTCCATCAGGTTATATACACAGGAACCTTCACATAATTTCTCAACCGGGCAAACGCGTGAACAACCGGCCCCCATAATATTGGAGACAAAGATGGTATGCGCAGAACCTTTTACATTGTCTGTACTGATCTGCTTAATGAACTTAGGAATGTTGATCTCAGTAGGACAACTCTTGATACAGGGCGCGTCATAACAAAACAAACAACGATTGGCCTCCACCAGCGCCGATTCCCTGCTATCGAATGGGGGGTGAATATCGCTGAAGTTTTGTTCGTACGCCGAAGCTGTTAACCGGTTGCTTTTTATTGGCATGAATTCAATTTATAGTTACAGTTCAACGAGCTTTCCATATGTTTCTGGTCTTCTGTCTCTATAGAACTGCCAGATACTTCTTACCTCTTCAATCATGTCCAGATCAAATTCGGCTACCAGCAATTCATCTTTATCTTCCGATGCCTGGGCAAATATTTGTCCGCGCGGATCAACAAAATAAGAGGAACCATAAAACTTACCCAGGTTCCAGGGCTTTTCCTGTCCTACCCGGTTTATACAACCCATAAAATACCCATTGGCCGCGGCATGCGCCGGTTGTTCCAGCTTCCACAGGTATTGCGATAAACCGGCAACAGTAGCCGATGGATTATAAACGATCTCTGCGCCATTCAACCCCAGCACGCGGGCTCCATCGGGAAAATGCCTGTCATAACAGATATACACACCTACTTTTGCATACCGCGTTTGAAACACCGGATAACCCAAGTTCCCAGGTTTAAAAAAGAACTTTTCCCAAAAACCGGAGGTATGCGGAATATGGTTCTTGCGATATTTACCCAGATAGGTCCCATCTGCATCTATCACCGCTGCGGTGTTGTACAACACACCGGCCTGTTCTTTTTCATACACCGGAACAATCATCACCATGTTATATTTTTTGGCGTAGGTTGCCATCCGTTCTGTAGTTGGCCCCGGCACAGTTTCAGCCGATTCGTACCACGCCCTGTCCTGGCCCGGACAGAAATACGGTGTGTTAAAGATCTCCTGCAAACAAAGGATCTGCACACCCTGCTGGCCGGCCCGTTCTATATATGGAATATGCTTTTGCACCATTGCCTCCTTGATCTCTTCAATAGTTCCCTCTCCCTCCGTTTTCGGCAGACTCATTTGAATTAAACCCGATTTAATAATTCTAGCCATGGATATATTATTTGGTTCTTTAGTAATTGAGTTCTTAGTTTTGGGTCGCCGCGTCGAGGCCTCTGCCTTCTGCCCTTTGCCTTTTGCCCTGTTTTTAAATCTTCCCTTCCACTTTATTCCGTTTAATAAACTTCCCATACCCTTTTTCCACCAAACACTTCTCATTATCTATCGCCACCTTTCCACGTAAGATCACCGTCTTCACTTTCCCGGTGATCGGCCAGCCTTCATATGCGGAGTAGTCAACATTCATGTGATGCGTGCTTGCAGAAATCTCATGCGTTTCATGGGGATCAAAGATCACGATGTCGGCATCGCTACCCGGCGCCAGCGTTCCCTTCCGCGGGAACATGCCAAATATTTTCGCCGGATTGGTACTGGTTACTTCCACATATTTATTCAGCGTGATCTTTCCTTTATGCACGCCTTCACTATATAACAATTCCATGCGGTTCTCAATGGCAGGATGCCCATTCGGGATCTTTGAAAAATCATCTTTACCCATGAGCTTTTGTTCCCATTTAAACGGACAATGATCCGTTGCCACCACCTGCACCAAACCCTGGTTGATGCCAGCCCACAAAGTAGCCTGGTCCTTCGGTTGGCGCAACGGCGGACTCATTACCCATTTGGCGCCTTCAAAATCATTTTCATATAAAGAAGCATCCAGTATCAGGTACTGAATACAGGTTTCTACAAACACTTTCTGGTTACGCCGGGTAGCATTGCGCACTGCATTCAACGCGCCTTCGCAAGTGAGGTGAACAATATAACCGGGACAACCGGTATACCAGGTCATATCGACAAATCGTTCAGATGCTTCCGCTTCGGTTATTTCTGGTTGTGATATGTAATGATATAAGGGCGATAATTTCTTTTCTGCACGATGTTTGGCCACCAGGTAGTCGATCATATCGCCATTAGTGGCATGTACATTTATGAGCCCACCATATTTTTTCACTTCTTCCATCAACCCAATCATTTGCCGGTCATCGATCATCAGCGCACCCTTGTAAGCCATAAAGGTTTTGAAGGAAGTGATACCTTCCTTCTCTATCATCTTTTGTATTTCGGTACGCGTGTTATCATTGAAATCGGTCACCGCCATATGGAAACTATAATCGCCCACACAATTATTATCAGAACGTGAGCGCCATTCATCAAGCGCGGCGTGCAACGAGTTTCCCTGTTTTTGCAGAATAAAATCAATCACCATCGTGGTGCCGCCGAATAAAGCAGCCCGCGTACCGGTTTCATAATTATCGCTGGAGAACGTACCCATGAAGGGCATATCCAGGTGTACATGCGGATCGATTCCGCCCGGAAAAACCAGTTTACCTGTAGCATCGATCTCCGTATCCGCGTTCACTCCCAGATTTCTGCCGATAATTTGTATGGTTTCATCCTCCACAAATATGTCGGCTATAAAATCCGCGTCAGCAGTAATGATCCGTCCGTTTTTAATCAATAGCGACATGGAATGTTTCTTCTTTAACGGTGAGAGAATCTGATACCAGGGGTTTATAATTACGCATCATGAACAAATAAGAAAGCCCCGAAATAAGGAATCCAACAAACCAGGCATAATTATATAAATTCGAGATCCAGGCAGGCACACTGTCTGGTGCTATTACTTTTATCGTTGTCAGAAAGCCGGGAATATTTGGAATGACCCCCATCAATAACGCCAGGAGAGCGGACTGATTAAAACCCTTGCTGTATGTGTATTGCCCTTGTAATTTATACAGATCGGTTGTGGCCAGTTGTTGTTTGCGAATGAAATAATAATCGGCGATCATGATCCCACCCACCGGACCTAACAAACTGGAATAGGCAATGAGCCAGGTAAAAATATAACCGGAGGGATCGGCAATCAGCTTCCAGGGAAAGATGAGGACGCCCAGTACACCCGTAATATAACCTCCTTTACGGAAATTTATTTTTGAGGGCGCCAGGTTGGCAAAGTCATTGGCCGGACTAACAATATTTGCAGCTATGTTCGTTGCCAGCGTTGAAATAGCCACCGCCAGCATGGCTACAGTCACCAGTAACTTGTTCTCGAATTTACCCGCTAATACTACCGGGTCCCAAATGGTATTGCCATAAATGATGGCAGTGGCAGATGTAACCACTACGCCAATAAAGGCAAATAACGTCATGGAAGGCGGCAGGCCAATGACCTGTCCTCTTATTTGTGCCCGCTGACTTTTAGCATAGCGGGTAAAATCAGGAATATTGAGCGATAAGGTTGCCCAGAACCCAACCATACCCGTTAGTGCCGGGAAGAAAAAATGAAAGAAATCCGAACTTGTAGTAAATTTTGAAGGTTGTTGTAAAATGGGCCCTAATCCATGAGATGCATTGATGGCCCAGAACAATAATGCCAATGCCGCCACTGGCAGAAAGATGGCTTTGAACACCAGCAGCTTCCTAATGCTTTCAACACCCAGGTATACAATAAACATATTGAGCGCCCAGAAACCTAAAAAGCAAATAAAAGGAATAGCCTGCGGAAATAAAGAAGCAGCATCTATCTGGGGCAACGTCGGATTCCATACCCTGATCATTTGATAAATTGCGGCGCCTCCTATCCAGGTTTGGATCCCAAACCAGCCACAGGCTACAATGGCCCTTAACAGGGCGGGAATGTTGGCGCCCCGAACGCCAAAACTAGCCCGGGCAAAGACAGGAAAGGGAATGCCATACTTCGCACCGGCATGTCCGTTAAGGATCATGGGTATCAGTACAATGGTATTTCCCAGGAAAATAGTGAGGATGGCCTGCCACCAGTTCATTCCTCCGCCTATCAATGAGCTGGCCAGCATATAAGTAGGAATACACAGGCTCATGCTGATCCACAAGGCGGCGTAGTTCCAGGTATTCCATTTGCGATTGGTTACCGGAACGGGTGCAAGATCTTCACTATATAGTGATTCATTTTTCATCGAAAGGTGATTAATGCCGGGACGCCTTTCCTCAATTTACAAATTCATCCGCAATTTTGATCGCCTCGCTTATCATGGACAGTCCTTCATCTACTTCTTCTTTTGTAATACACAGCGGCGGGGCAATAAAAATATAATTCCAGCGAACGAAGGTATACATGCCCTGCTCTTTCAGTTTGGCCGCCACTTTGTTCATGATGACCATTTCGTCGGGTTTGGCGTTAAATGGCGCCATAGGCTCTTTCGTCGCCCTGTTCTTCACCAGTTCGATACAACCCAGCAAACCGGTATTCCTGAAGTCGCCTATGCTGGGATGCTTTTGTTTCAACAGCTCAACCTGTTCATCAATATAATGACCCACGTTGGTGGCATTTTCCAACAGGTTCTCATCTTCATATATTTTCAGGGTTTCCAACCCTGCGGCACAACTTACCGGGTGAGCAGAATAAGTCAACCCCAGCCACAACACCCGGTCGTTAAAGTATTCGGCAATTGTATCGCTTACGATCAGGGCGCCCAGCGGCAGATACCCTGCTGTTATTCCTTTCGCCGCAGCAATAATATCAGGCACTACGCCATGATAATCCACGCCAAACCATTTGCCGGTTCGGCCAAACCCACTCATTACTTCATCAGCGATCAACAGGATGTTGTGTTTATCGCACAGTGCGCGTACTTTTTGTAAATAATCAGGCGGATATTTTATACAGCCCGATGAACCACTTTCTCCTTCCATAAGAATGGCGGCGATAGTTCCCGGCCCTTCAAATTCAATCACTCTTTCCAGGTGGCTCACGCATTCCCGGCTGCAGGAAGTAATTTCCTTTCCCCAGGGACAGCGATAACAATACGGATCTTCCACATGTACAAAATTAGGCGCCTGTTGTGCATCAGCTGCGAGTTTACGAGGATCGCCACCGGCTGTCATGGCCCCGTAAGAAGCGCCGTGAAAAGCCCGATACCGCGCAATGATCTTATGCCTGCCTGTATATAACCGGGCAAGTTTGATGGCATTTTCAATCGCAGAGGCCCCGCAAACTGTAAACAGGGTTTTCGTTAATCCCGGTGGGGTTATCGAGGCCAGCTTCTTACCTAACTCACCCCGCACTTTAGTAACGCAGCTGGGGGTTACATAGCTTACCTGCTGCATTTGTTCCATAACGGCCTGAGTTATCCGCTGATTACCATGACCAATATTCACATTCATTAAGCCGGAAGAAAAATCGAGGTACCGTTTGCCATCATAATCATATAAATACACGCCCCTGGCATATTTCACCGCAATAGGCGCGATGCCTTTTTGTTTGCTCCAGGAGAAAAGCGTATAATCCATGTTGTCACGGATTATCTCTTGAGTTTCTGATATATTTAATGTGTTTGACATGATATTTCAATTTAAAGGCAATAGGCAGTGGGCAGTGGTGAATCGTGAAACGGCAAACGTGAAACGTGAAAGGTTTCGCGAAATTTAAGCTCTCCGCCAACTGATTAACTGGTCAATTTGTTAACTTTTCAACCTTGTTACTCCGTTAACCTCTATCAACCCTATCAACTCCATCAACCCCCTCCATTATTTCTCCTAAACTTCTTCTTCCTCGTTAACTTGTCAACTTGTTAACTTGTTAACTTGTTAACTTGTTAACTTGTCAACTTGTCAACTTGTCAACTCTATCAACTTCCTACTTTATTCCACTTAACTTTCTACTACCTGGTTAACTGGTCAACTGGTTAACTGGTCAACTCAAACTCAAACTCAACTCATC
Source organism: Niastella sp. (assembly GCF_045805085.1). NCBI lineage: Bacteria > Pseudomonadati > Bacteroidota > Chitinophagia > Chitinophagales > Chitinophagaceae > Niastella > Niastella sp. Next base: position 5,044 of record NZ_JBJMLX010000456.1, on the reverse strand, counting down.
CAATTCACCCCCGCCTCAGGATTCCATTTCACCGTCGACTTCTTAAGCTTGGTAAAGAACTCAATAGAACTTTTACCCGTTATATCGCCTACTCCGAATTTGCTTTCATTCCAGCCGCCGAAAGAGAAGGGTTCGCGGGGTACGGGCACCCCAACGTTAACCCCGATCATACCGGCGCTGGCCCTGTCGATGACATAGCGCGCCATTCCGCCGTTTTGTGTAAATACCGATGCCGCATTGCCATACGGATTGGCATTTTCGATAGCCAGGGCTTCATCCACCGTATTGGTGCGCATGATGCTGATCACGGGCCCGAAGATCTCTTCTTTGGCTACCGCCATATCTGGTTTCACATAATCAATAACGGTAGGGCCTACGTAGGTCCCTTTTTCTTTGCCGGGGACCGATGCATTACGGCCATCGAGCAGGATGCGGGCGCCCTGCGCTTCGGCCTCGGTTATATAATGTTCGATCCTTTCTTTTGATTCCTTGTTGATCACTGCGCCCAGGTTCTGACCGGGCACTATCTTCCTGGCTTCTTCACATATTTTTTGAATGATATGATCCACATCGCCCACGGCTACCATGGCCGATGCGGCCATACAACGTTGCCCCGCGCAGCCGCTCATGGAGGCCGCGACGTTTTGTGCGGTCATGTCAGCTTTGGCGTCGGGTAATACCAGCAGGTGATTTTTGGCGCCGCCCAATGCCAGGCACCTTTTATAATGATGGGTAGAGCGTTGATACACGATCTTCGCCACTTTGGTACTGCCTACAAACGATACGGCAGCAATACCCGGATGATCACAAATGGCATTCACAATGGCGCTGTCGCCATTCACTACATTGAACACCCCATCGGGCAGGCCCGCTTCTTTTAATAATTGCGCCAGCCGGCCTACACTCAGCGGTACTTTTTCAGATGGTTTTAGGATCATACAATTACCCAGCGCAAGCGCATTGGGGATTGTCCAGTTGGGCACCATGCTGGGAAAATTGAACGGCACAATGGAGGCTACCACGCCCAGCGGTACGTGTTCAGTGCGGCACTCAACGCCTTTACTCACTTCCAGCACCTCACCCGTAACCAGTTGTGGCAACGACGTAGCAAACTCAGTGAGCTCGATGCATTTCTCAATTTCGGCAATGGCTTCACCCATTGTTTTTCCATTCTCTTCACTAACGAGTGCAGCCAGTTCTTTTAAATGGGTTTCCAGCAAGTGCCGGTACCGGAACAGCACCTGCACCCTTTCTTTTATGGGCGTATGGCTCCAGGCAGGAAACACGATCTTCGCGGCCCGCACCGCAGCATCCAGATCTTTTGGCGTTGATAAAGGAACCGTTGACAACAAAGTTCCATCGAGTGGAGAAATAACAGGCAGTGTTTGGTCTGTTGACGCATTCACAAACTGTCCATTTATATAGTTCTGAACAGGCAAGTACTTCATGAGGAGAAAATTTTAGTACTACAAATTTTGCAGAAACAAGTCCAGTAAATTAAAATTAATTTAGTACGTGGCCAAAAAATAGATAATATTTTTATTTTTGTTGCATCTTTGTCATATGGAGAAAAACGGTTTCCCACTCGATGAACTTGATTTTGCGATCCTGTCGTTTTTGCAAAAAGACGGCCGGATGTCGTTTACCGTTATTGCAGAAAAGCTGAATGTATCAATCGGCACCGTTCGTACCCGGGTGAATAAATTAATTGAAGAAGGCACCGTCAATATTATTGGCCGGGTAAATCCCGATAAAGTTGGCTTCAGGGCCTATGCCCACATTGCGGTTTTTGTGCGGCCGGCCACTTTTAAAGAAAAGGTGGCGCAGAAGATCTCAAAATTACCGGAGGTAAGCTTTCTCGCCATGACATCGGGCGATTATGACCTTGAAGTCGATGTCATGTGCCGCGACAATGATCACCTGGTGCAGTTTATCAATGAGATCTCAAAATTTGAAGGCGTATATCAAACCAAAACTACGCTGTACTTCAAAGTGTACAAGTACGCCCAACCTGACCTGAACTTATTAAAATAGACTGCTCCCTATTCAGCCATCCTTCCTTTTTTACCCGCCTTTTACTCTTCATCCAAATTTTACGGGCGAAACAGGTATTTAACAATAAAGGAACATTTGTGATACCAATACGATACAAACCCGATCCAGATATGCTACTCACCAGGCTTATTCTTTGCCCGGATTTTGCTAACTTTAAAAGAAACCGGCTTTTCCATTGATCAAATTCATTCTCAATAATGCAGCTATTGCCACGAGTCTGCCCCCAGGCATGGTGCTGCTTGACTTCGTGCGGTATCACCAGCATTTGACAGGCACCAAAGTGGGCTGTAATGAAGGCGACTGTGGCGCCTGTACTATGTTAGTGGGTGAACTGAAAGACAATGAATTGCGTTACCGGTCCCTCACCAGCTGCCTCACTCCTTTAGGCAATGTGCACGGTAAACACGTGGTGACCATCGAAGGGTTGAATATGGAAGGATTGAATCCCATTCAACAGGCTATGTATGATGAATCGGCCACCCAATGCGGATTTTGCACGTCCGGTTTTGTGGTATCCCTTGCAGGCTTTTGTTTAAGCGGCCAGAGCGCCACCCCACAAAATGCCATTGCTGCGGTTGACGGGAATATCTGCCGTTGCACCGGGTATAAATCCATTGAACGGGCAGCCGGCCAAGTAGCGCAATTAATGCAGGCCAGACAAGAGGCAGAACCTGTGTCGTTTGTTTCAGACAATCATATTTTGCCAGACTGGTTTGCCGGTATTAAACAGCGGTTACATTTATTACGAACCGAATTGAACGGACAACTTCACCCAACCGATGCCAGGGAATGGGTAAGCGGCGGAACGGACGTATACGTGAAAAAGCACGATATCATGAAAGAAACACCCATCCGCTTTCTGTTCAATGATTCAAACCTGAAAGGAATTTCTCAACAAGGTAACCGGTGTATCATTGGTGCTGCGGCAACGGTGACTGATCTGTATGAATCGCCGATTATGCAGCAACACTTTCCACGCCTGGCCGATCATATAAAACTGGTTTCTTCTACCCCTATCCGTAATATTGCTACAGTTGGCGGCAATTTGATCAACGCCTCCCCCATCGGGGATCTCACAATATTTTTACTGGCGCTGGATGCCACATTAGTATTCACAAATGACGAACAACAAAGGGAGTTACCACTCAGGCAATTGTATAAAGGGTATAAAAAGTTAGACAGGCAGGCTGATGAACAACTGGCGGCTGTTTCATTTGAATTGCCCGGCCGCAATATGCACTTCAATTTTGAAAAAGTAAGCAAACGCACCAATCTGGATATTGCCAGCGTAAATTCCGCCTGCTGTTGCGTTATAGAAAATGAGCAAATCCGTGACATTCGGATTTCAGCTGGGGGTGTGGCGCCCGTGCCAAAACTGCTTGAACAAACAAATGCCTTTTTAAAAGGACAGCCAGTTAATGATACAACCATCAACCAGGCCATCACAATTGCTCAATCAGAAATTACACCCATCAGTGATGCCCGCGGAACTGAAGCATATAAGCGATTGCTTTTGGGCCAGTTGATAAAAGCCCATTTTATGATGGTTTCGCAAAACAGTGTTCATTAATCATTACGCGTTATGAAAAATATCGATGCCTATACACACCTGCGGGGTGAATCCATTTACCTGGACGATATTCCGCTGATCCAGGGTACTTTGTTCGGCGCCTCGTTTGGGTCGCCGGTGGCGCATGGCGTCATTACCAGTCTGGATACCAGTGATGCAGCTGCCTTGCCCGGTATTGTTCGCATCTTTACTCATAAAGATATAACCGGTGAAAACCAGATTGGTGGCATTGTACCCGATGAGCCCTTACTGGCCGATCATGAAGTGCATTTTTGCGGTATGCCCGTTGCTTTTGTTGTGGCCGAATCAATTGACGCAGCCCGTGCCGCAGTAAAAAAAATAAAAGTAACTATTGACCCATTACCGGTGATCACCGATCCGCGGGAAGCAAAGGCTTTGGAAGAACTCATTATTCCCCCACGCACTTTTCAATTAGGCAATATCAATGAAGCCTGGTCACAGTGTACGCATATTTTTGAAGGTCGCGCCGATACCAACGGACAGGAACATTTGTATATTGAAACACAAGGGGCCTATGCGGTTCCGCAGGAACAGCATGCCATCAAAGTATATTCCTCCACCCAGGGGCCAACCGCTGTACAACGCGCCGTTAGCCGTGTACTGGGATTGCCCATGCACCAGGTAGAAGTGGAAGTAAACAGATTGGGGGGCGGTTTTGGCGGCAAGGAAGATCAGGCGAACACCTGGGCAGCGCTGTGTGCACTGGCAGCACATCATTTAAAACGGCCGGTTAAATATTCGTTGCATCGCATGGAAGATATGGCCATGACGGGTAAGCGCCATCCTTATTCCGCCGACTTCAGGATTGGGTTGAACCAGGAACTGAAGATCATCGCATATGAAGTAACGTTTTACCAGAATGCCGGCGCTGCTGCTGATCTGTCGCCCGCAGTAATGGAACGCACATTGTTCCATTGCACCAACTCTTATTTTATTCCAAATGTAAAAGCAACCGCCTATAGCTGCAGAACGCATTTACCACCCAACACCGCCTTTCGTGGTTTTGGCGGACCGCAAGGCATGTTTATGATAGAATCAGCGATTGCAAAGGCTGCAGAAACATTGGGAGTAGCAGCTTCTGTTATTCAGGAGAGGAACCTGTTGCAAACCGGTGATGAATTTCCTTACGGACAAAAAGCGCAAAATGAAGCGCCTGAATGCTGGCACAAAGCCACTGCTTTGTACAACCTCACAGCCCTGCGCAAAGAAGCAGACGCATTCAATGCTGCTAATAAATGGTATAAAAAAGGTCTTGCATGCATGCCGGTTTGTTTTGGCATCTCATTCACCAAAACATTGATGAACCAGGCCAGGTCATTGGTGCATGTGTATACCGATGGCAGCGTAGGCATTACCACCGGCGCTGTTGAAATGGGTCAGGGCGTGAACACCAAGATC
>NZ_JBJMLX010000455.1:0-10983 GCF_045805085.1 Niastella sp. | reverse complement strand
TCACGGAGGTACAGGCTGGTTATACAAAGCCGGCGGCCACCGATAAAGTGATCGATCTTAAAAACAAAACCGTTCTTCCCGGCCTCATCGACTGTCATGTGCATCTTGAACATGAAACCAGTCCTACAAGATACCAGGAGGTGTTTACTTACAACCCGGCTGATTACGCTTGTCAATCGGTAGTGTTTGCAGAACGTACACTAATGGCCGGGTTTACCACGGTGCGCGACCTGGGCGGCACTGGCGTTAATATTTCACTACGAAATGCGATCAATAAAAAACTGATCAAAGGTCCGCGCATCTTTACAGCAGGTAAGGCCATTGCTACTACGGGTGGCCATGCAGACCCTACCAATGGCTTTAGAGACGATCTGATGGGTGATCCTGGCCCGGAAGCAGGTGTGGTCAATGGCCCTGATGAATGCCGCAAGGCCGTACGGCAGCGATATAAAGAGGGGAGTGATGTAATAAAGATCACCGCCAGCGGGGGTGTTTTAAGCGTTGCCAAAAGCGGGGAGAACCCACAGTTTACCGAGGACGAGATAAAGGCCATTGTTGAAACGGCGCATGATTATGGGTATAAAGTGGCTGCGCACTGTCATGGCGCCGAAGCCATGAAAAGGGCCGTAAGGGCAGGGGTGAACAGCATCGAGCATGGCACCTTAATGGATGAAGAGGTGATGCAGTTAATGAAGCAGCATGGGACTTATTATGTGCCTACCATTACAGCCGGAAGATCGGTGGCTGACTCCGCAAAGAAACCAGGTTATTATCCTGCACTGGTAACACCCAAAGCATTGGCGATAGGACCAAAAATACAAAGCACTTTTGCCAAAGCCTATAAAGCAGGTGTGAAGATTGCCTTTGGCACCGATGCCGGCGTGTATGCGCATGGCAAGAACTGGATGGAATTTATTTATATGACGGAAGTGGGCATGCCGGCGATGGAAGCCATTCAATCGGCCACTGTTTCAGCTGCTGATCTGATTGGAGTAAATGACAAGATAGGCAGTATCGAAAAAGGTAAACTGGCGGATATAATTGCAGTTGAAGGAGATCCTATTAAAGATGTTCAGGTGATGGGGAAGGTGTCTTTCGTTATGAAAGATGGTATTGTGTACAAATAGTTAACCAGTTAACCAGTTAATCAGTTGACCAGTTAACTCGTCAACTGGTTAACTGGTCAACTTTTCAACTTCTTACGCATTCTTTCTTAATTGTTGTAATAACGCTCTCATATCTTTAGGCATCTCCGCCTGCAAATCATATGTATTCCCTTCCATATCGGTGAAACGTAACCGTTGGGCATGCAGACCGGTTCTGGCGAGAATGGGTTTTTCTTCTTCCTCGTTCTTGCTGAGCTTATAGTTTCGTTTAAAGGAAGATATTTTTACTGGTAACCCATCACCATATAATTCATCACACACCAGGGGATGACCAACATATTGCATATGCACCCTGATCTGGTGGGTGCGGCCGGTATGAATGCGGAACTGCAGCAGGGAGAATTTGCCAAAATCTTCCAGCACTTCATAATCGGTAATGGCAGGTTTACCTCTTTGATGAATGATCATGACCCCTCTTTTTACCGTGTTCTCGGCAATGGGCGCCTCGATCGTTTTTTGTTTTTCGGCTAAGGTGCCATTCACAATGCCCTGATAATACTTTTCCACCGTTCTTTCTTCAAAAGCCTGCGACAGGAATTTATGCGTTTCCGGGTCTTTGGCAAATACGATGATGCCACTGGTTTCACGGTCGAGCCGGTGAACGGTGAATATTTGTCCGTATTTCTGTAGTAATATTTCTTTGAGGGAAGCTTCTTTTCCTTCGCGATCGGGAATACTTAATAATCCCGGCGGTTTATTAATGACTATAAAATGATCGTTCTCTGCAATGATCTCCAATGATGCTTTAACCACGTGTAGCGTTTTTGTTTTTCGTATAAGAGGCGTTCAGGAATTTCAGCAGGCGTACTTCTTTTTCGGTTAAGAAGCGCCATTTACCTCTGTCTACATTTTTCTTGGTAAGGTTAGCATACATTACGCGGTCGAGGTTGCGCACATCGTAGCCCATGTGTTCGAAGATGCGGCGAACGATGCGGTTTTTACCGCTGTGGATCTCGATACCGATCACGCTTTTGTCTTTTGAGTCGGCATAAGCCATTGAATCGGGCGAAATAATGCCATCTTCGAGTGTAACGCCACTCAGGATGGTTTCAAAGTCTTTTTTCGTAAGGGGCTTGTCGAGCTTTACTTCGTAGATCTTTTTTATTTCGTAGCTGGGGTGCGATAACTTTTGCGTCAGCTCGCCATCGTTGGTGAGTAACAGAACACCGGTGGTGTTTCTGTCTAACCGGCCAATGGGATATACCCGTTCTTCGGTAGCATTGCGAAGGATGTCCATTACCGTTTTTCTGCCTTGCGGGTCTTCGGTAGTGGTGATGAAGTCTTTGGGTTTATTGAGCAGAATGTAAACGAGATTTCTGCTGACAAATAGCTTTTTGCCATTTACTTTAATATCGTCTTTATCGGTTACTTTATGACCAGGCTCCAATACTTTGGCGCCATTCACTATCACTTTACCTGTTTTCACGAAGTCAACTGCATCGCGACGTGAACAGATGCCGCAATGGGCGATAAATTTGTTCAGGGGCATAGAGCCGGTTGGCGCTGGCTTGTTATCAGTTGCTGGTTGGGTCTCCCCTTTTTGAGCTTTACCTTTTATCAGCACAGGTTTATTACCTGTCGCCTGAGGCTTGTGGCCTGTGGTTGTTTTGCTTTCTGCTTTAGGCTTGAAACTTGAATTTTGAGGCTTGAAGTTTTTGGCCTCCCCCCGATCCTCCCGACGCGTCGGGAAGGAGGTTGGTGCTTTTCTGCCTGTATTGCTTGCAGCTTGTGACTTGAAGCTTGATGCTTTTCCTGTATTGCTTTCGGCTGTTTTGCTTGTGGCTTGCGGCTTGAAGCTTGAAGCTTTCCCTCCGGCTTTTGGTTTGAACCCTTATTCCTGAGGCGTTCTGCCTTCGGCTGTTTTACCTACAGCTTGCGCTCTGAAGCTGGTGGCTTTTCTTCCTTGTGCCTTAAAGTCCGCTTTTTTATCCGAATGTTCTTGTCTACCTCTATCCGCCTGATAACCACCAGCCTGGCCTTTAGCCCTTGCTTCCCTGGCTTCCTGCTTTTTCTTTTCGAAGTATTCTTTGGTTTCCTGGCGGACTTTTTTCTTTTCCTGACGGATGCGTTCTTTCTTTTTGGCGCCGCTGTCGCCCTTACCCATAAACTTGTTAAAACCTTGTGCCATTGTGTAGTAGTTTGCTGTTTTCCAACAGTAGTGAGCGGCGAAGGTACGAAATAAAAAACTCTTCCCGTTTTAACGGGAAGAGCCTCAATAATAAAGGGAACTTTTATGATTGAACAGGCTTTCCGTGCCCGTGATTTTTCTTCAGTTCCTGGAATTTAGTCCATTGGTCAGGGGTAAGGATCGATTTCAGGCCTTCCTGTTGCCGATCGTGCAGGGTTTTGTATTGTACTTTCTTCTGATCGTCGGTAAGTGATTTGTCATCATGTACGCCTCTTATTTTTATCAGGCTTTCACTAAGATTCCTTTCCACGGCGGCTGTTTGTTCATCGGTCAGGTTCAGCTCTTTCTTCATTCTTTCTATCCGGTTTTGCTTATCCTGGCGGAAGCGGTTGCCGTGTTCTTTATGCATTTTTTTCAGACTGGCCTTTTGTTCATCGGTCAATACTTTTTCCACTTTTTCATGATGGTCTTTGCGTATGGTAGCCATCTTGCTTTTCCACTCGGTAACGGTTATCTTATCCTCGCTCTTTTTAAGATCGGTCATTTGTTGATGAAAGTCATCATTGATGGTTTTCATCTCGTTCTTTTGATCATCGGTGAGGTTCAGCTGCGCCAGGGCATCGCCGTGGTGACGGTGCATGGGGGGACGGTCGTTGCTTAATGATTGATCCTGAGCACAAGCGGTAGTAGCTACAAAAGCAGCCAGTACCATTCCTATAAATGCCTGTTTCATAATTTCTGATTTTACTGTTTTCTATCTTTTTTGTTAGATGCCGGTTGAGGGGTGAATCCTCTGGCAGGGTTTGTTAAATAATCTCGTAACAGTAAAGTAGACGGCTACCAGGCCCACAGGTTTAACGGAGGTAAGAAAATCTTCGTAGATGGAGAGTTTTGGGGATGAGCGGAGGGAATTGTTAAAGGAGGAATTAAAAATTAAGAATTAGAAATGAAAAGGTTAAGAACAATAGAAATATCGAATGTTGAATGTCCAATATCAAATGTCGAAGTTATTACTTTAACAGTAAGTTCTACTTTATTAAAACAATTCTGAAACAGTTTCCATTGGTATAAACATTTTGCCACTATCTGGTAATGCTATAAAGCCATACTTTAAATAAAACATTTCAGCATCCCTGTCTAACGGATCTACTATCACAGCCATTGAGCCAATATTCTCAGAAGCATCATAACATCTTCTTAAAGCATCTAATAAAAGCAATTCTCCCAGGCGTTTCCCTCTGTAAGAACTATCTACAGCCAGCCTGCCAAGCAATGTAACAGGAAAATCTCTATAAGCTGGAGGTAATTTCTTTACAATTGCCTCAGGGAGTATATCTTTTTTAATGGAAGCACTGGATAACGTATAATATCCTTGTACAATGCCGTGGTCGCCTTCAAGTACAAAGCAAGCCGATAATTTCCTTTTAACATCCTGTTTTGCCTGCGTATGCAAATAGTTATCAAGAAGTGGCTTTCCGCAGTTAAAATCTTTCTTTTTATGAGAAGCGTTCAAAGGAATTGTCAAATAACTCATTTTCCTGCTATTAACTTTTTATATCGGGTGGCAGCTTCTTTAAGTTTCTTATTAGGCTTGCCAGGATTCATAATAGCGTTAAAGAAAATTTCCTGATCCTTCTGAGAAGCCAAAATAGCATTGTGCTTTTCAATAATTTTATCGGCCTGAGCTCTCACTGAAAATATTACAAACTCAGACAATGTTTTATACCCACCTAAATTCGCTGCCAGTTCAAAATATTCTTTCTGTTCAGCAGACAATCTTGCATCAAACCTTGTCATTTCTAAAGCTTTCATATCTTCAAAGTTTTAGTAAATGTACGGAAAATATCCGTACAATATTCAGTCTAAGGAATTATTCCATTGTAAAGTATTATTTCAATTCGCAATTTGCGAATTGCGAAGTGTATTGATTATCAATTCATTTTAAGTAATAACAAGCTGAATAGCGAACCGGACGTACAAGAGTGCGAAGCAAGTAAAGCTCATAGAACGCAAAAGCCGGGTACATGCCCGGCCTTCAAAATTATGTTGTGCAAAACTCCCCTTTAGGGGCTGGGGGTTACAACTGGTCTTTATTCGCTAACTGTCCACAGGCCGCATCGATGTCTTTACCGCGGCTGCGGCGCAGGCGGGCGTTTACGCGGTTGCGTTCGAGATAGGCCATGAATTGATTTACGGTATCTTCTTCGGGCTTTTCAAAACGGGCGGCATCGATGGGATTGTATTCAATAATATTCACGAGGTCGGCAGGCACCTGGCGGTAGATCTTGATCAGTTCATCGGCATCCTTTAAACTATCGTTAAAGTCCTTGAAGAGGATGTATTCGAAAGTGATCTCATTCTCTGTTTTCTGGTAGAAATAATTCAACGCCTCGATCAATGCCCTGAGGTTATTGGTCTCGTTGATGGGCATGATCTCATTACGCTTTACATCGTTGGCTGCATGCAGTGAAAGCGCGAGTTTGAACCGCACTTTATCATCACCCAGCTGTTTGATCATTTTGGCCACACCCGCAGTAGAAACGGTGATACGGCGGGCGCTCATTCCCAGTCCTTCGGGAGAGGTGATGCGTTCGATGGCATGCATTACATTCTTATAATTGAGCAGGGGTTCACCCATGCCCATGAACACGATATTGGTGAGCTTTTTATTATACACACGCTCGCTCTGCTGGTTAATGAGCACTACTTCATCATAGATCTCATCAAACTCCAGGTTGCGTTTGCGGTCCATATAGCCGGTAGCGCAGAACTTGCAGCTGAGCGAACAGCCTATCTGTGACGACACACAAGCCGTTTTACGCTCGTCTGTGGGGATCAGCACACCTTCAACCATGTGAGCGTCTGTGGTGCGGAAACGCGATTTAATAGTGCCATCGGCAGAATACTGGGTGGCGTCTACAGTTAAAGCCGGCAGAGAAAAGTTTTCGGACAGTTTGGCGCGCAGCTCTTTGCTGAGGTTGGTCATGGCCTCGAAAGAATGGGCCTGTTTCAGCCACAACCATTCATACACCTGTTTGGCGCGGAATTTCTTCTCGCCCAGGGTTTCAAAATATTGTTCCAGCGAAGAGAGGCTCAACTGCCTGATGTTCTTTTGTGCCGTTTTTAACATGCCGCAAAGATACAACGACCGGGGCGGATTAGCTAACCGGCCCGGTCGTTGATAGGTAGTAATATGTATGTCAACGCATTTTACCTGTTGATACGGCTTGTTTTTAGCAAAACCTTAGTTTTTAGGTTCGGGGAAGATAGTCAGCGTTGTAGTGGGTTTTGCTGCGGGATGTTTTGAAAAATAGTCGAGGGTTACGGTAGTATCGGCCTGTAAAGACACATGCTCATACACATGCATCAGTTTGTTCAACAGGATTGACAATTCTACCGGCTCTTTTTCAGACCCATACACGGTGCTTTTAATCAACTTGCCACCGGCTTCAATGGCTATGGCGCGGGTTTGGGCATCGGTATAACCTGCGCGGTAAAATTCCTGCAGGGAATCGAGCGGCATTTTATTGATCTGGTTAAGAATGGATTCATATTCGGCCGCGCTTAATTTACCACGGGCGCCACCTTTGGGATCGGCAAACCGCTCGCCGTAGAAAGTGAAGTTGCGTGCAGAATCTATTTCAAAATACATAGAAGGGCAGGTGCCAAAACAGGCGCCACTGGCAAAGTAGATGGCGGATGGTTGAACGGTATTTTTCTTTTCGATCTTTGTAAGGGCGATTGTTTCTGCAGGAATACCGTCCGTAGAGTCTGAAAACAATACCAGCGAATCGTTGGTCAGCTTCAGGATCGTATACTGATATTTTTGCTGGTATTTGTCACTGGGCGCGCTTTGAATAAATATAGTATCGTGGTTGATAGTATACTTTAAATCATTGCCCCAGGGCTGGCTGTTGGTGCAAACGGAATCTTCGAAGCTGATAAACCGGCTGCGGGCGTGAAAATCATTTTTAATGGCACCTTGCCAGTCGCCTTTAATGGATGTGGTTTCGGCGGTAATTTGCTTTTGCTGCTGACACGAAAAGAAAAGGGCGGCAACAAATAAATACATGGTCTGTTTCATAACGGAACGATTTGATGTAAGATGCACTGTTTTAGGATTTTTCATAAAATGGCCGCGAAAATATGGTTATTAATGCTTTCCGGCTGTTTTAATGAGTAATCTTTTGCTTAACAATTGAATTGTTTACAATTACTTTGCGGACGCTATCCTTTGGCTCCGCTCAGGATGCTCAAACAAAAAACTATATGAAGAAAGTATATGTCATAGATGCGGTTAGAACACCTATTGGAAAATATGGTGGCGCATTAAGTACCATCCGCCCCGACGATCTGCTGGCTCATGTGATTAAGTCATTATTGCAACGCAATGCCTACATCGATGTGAATGCGATTGAAGATGTAATTGCCGGCGATGCCAACCAGGCGGGGGAGGACAACCGGAATGTGGCCCGGATGGCCGCTTTGCTGGCTGGATTACCGGTTACCGTGCCCGGTAATACAGTTAACCGGTTATGCGCCTCAGGCTTACAGGCCATTCAGGATGCAGCCCGCGCCATTATGTGTGGCGATGGCGAACTGCTGATTGCCGGTGGAGTAGAAAGCATGACCCGCGCCCCCTTCGTGCAGTTGAAATCATCCGGCGCCTGGAACCGTACGCCTGAAGTGGTGGATTCAACTATAGGCTGGCGTTTCTCCAATAAAAAACTCACCGATAAATACTACCCGTACTCCATGGGCGAAACTGCCGAGAATGTGGCTAAGCAATGGAAAATAGGTCGCCAGGCCCAGGACGAATTTGCCCTGCAAAGCCAGGAAAAATACTTTGCCGCCCTGGAAAAAGGCAGATGGAAGAATGAGATAAGCGGCGTGGAGATCTTTGGTGGGAAGGATGAAAAGATCTTCCTTGAAAAAGACGAGCCACCGCGTTCTACCTCCATGGAAAAACTGTCGGGCCTGCGTGCTGCATTTATAAAAGACGGAACCGTTACGGCAGGTAATTCATCGGGCATCAACGATGGCGCTGCCGCTATGCTGCTGGCCAGTGAAGAAGCAGTACAGAAATACAACCTGCAACCGTTGGCCCGCATTGTATCGATGGCGGTAGCGGGTGTTGACCCGGCCATTATGGGTATTGGTCCTGTACCGGCCACCCAAAAAGCATTACAACGAGCAGGTCTTACTGTTAATGATCTCGATCTGATTGAACTGAATGAGGCATTTGCGGCGCAATCCCTTGCCTGTATGCAGGATCTGAAACTGGACCCCAGCAAAGTAAATGTGAACGGTGGCTCTATTGCTATTGGTCATCCGTTGGGTTGCAGTGGCGTACGCATTTCCGCTACCTTGCTGCATGAAATGAAAAAGCGCGGTAGCAAATATGGCCTGGCTACCATGTGCGTTGGCGTTGGACAAGGCGCAGCCATTGTTTATGAGGGTGTTTAGAATGTAGAAATAATTTTATAAACTTTTATGCAGGAAACCGTACTCAACACGCTTATTTACAAATACAACCCGTATGCGCGTTTTTTAGTGGTGTTGTATATAGTGGGCATGTTTATAGTTTACCTGCTTCTCTGTGATATTATACCTGCGTACATTTTATGGATGGCTTTATGCATATGGGCTATCCCGTTGGTGTACGCGGGTATTTCAAAAAAGACGGTCTTCAACTTCCGGTCGCTCGATAGCCGGTTGTTAACATTATCAACCTCGTTTATAAAAGTAGGAAAGGAGCGATATCCTATTAAGGATACCAGCATAGAATTGCATATAAACGCCTACGACGGGTTTATTTATCGTATTCGTCGTGAGGGGCTTTTAACACCCCAGGCAACGCATGGTAACAATAATACGTTACTGTTTACTTATAAAGGGGTTACTTATGATAATGAATTTCATTTAAGTAACTATGCCAGTTATACTACGTTGTGCAAGCTGGTTGATCAATGGCGCGCTGCGGGGGTGCGCATTACCGTAAAAGAAACTTTTTCCCGTGAGTTTGTAAGCAAGCAGTATGAACGGATGAACCGTTCAAAAAGAAAGTATTGATAAGAAGATAAGTATTATTAGTTTGCAAGCTCAACCAAATAATTATGGATCTGCAAACCGCTTTATCCCAGCTGGAAAAACACATTCAGGAAGTTCCGCAGCATTTCAACCAGTTCTCCCAGGCAATTTTATTGAACAGGCCCGCTCCGGGCAAATGGTCGAAACAGGAAATACTGGGTCATTTAATTGATTCGGCTATCAATAACCTGAAGCGGTTTACCGATATTCAATGCTTTCCTCAGCCTTATACTGTATTAAGATATCAGCAGGACGACCTGGTGGTTATTAACCGGTATCAGCAATTGCCGCTTGAGCATATGCTGCAATTATGGAGCATGCTGAACAGGCAAATAGTCAATATTATCAGCACTATTCCTGCTGAGAAGCTGCCCTATACCATTATTATTCCCTCCGGTGAATCAAAGACCCTCGAATGGCTGGCGATCGATTATGTAGAGCACATGGAGCATCACCTGAAACAGATATTTGGCTCCTGAGCGAAGTCGAAGGAATTACACCAGCTTATACAACAATTTCCTCACCATACGATAATTGGTTAACAGCGACAGGCCAATTAAAAAGATGGCTGTTGATAATACGCCCCAATGCAACAGGGACGACAGTTCCGGCCGGTCGAACATGGCGAAATGATGAAAGGCCCATTGCATGCCTTCCGTGAGCGCCAGGGCAACCAGCACCACCAATACGTATACGGGAATAAATTGTTTTGACACATTTTTACTAAGCCAGTTGGGGGAGTAGCCCATCATCAACAATAATTGCAGGTTGTCTTTACTGCGGGCTATCATTAACTGCAGGTAGAAAGAGAACAGCATCAGCGCCAGGATCACTACCAGCAAACCAAAAATACCCAGTCCGCTAAAGATGCCCTGCAGCACCTGCTTTACGCGGCCGAATTTTGTTTTATCCTTGTTTACCTTATAATTCTTTTGTTGCAGGTAATTTAAAAAATCAGGATTGTTGGCGTCCCTGGTTTTTATATACAGGCGGGAAGCCTTTACATCGGTGGTATTGCCAAATTTGTTATTGGCCCAGTCGAGGAAGTTTTTGGGAACAATGATGGAATTAACCCGATCGCTCAACGCTACAATGGAACCACGGAAAGTTTGCTTCTCCCCATTTTGTCCGTAACAGGTAATGAATACTACTACCTGCGAAGCGGTTTCTGCCGATAATTGCGGCAATCCATAACCGGGCGCAAACACGTTGTATATTTCCAGGAAGTCGGAAGAGAAAACGATGGGGATGTAATCCTGTCCTTCCTTCCAGGTGAAGTTGGGAGGAACCGTGTCGATGAAGTTATTGTCCAGCGACTCCAGGAACATATCGGTGCTGAAGGGAATAATGTCACCAGCGCTTAATTGTACCCGGAAGCGGTTGGCGGTGAGCGGCGATACGCCTTCTACAAAAGGTTTGTCAGCAATGTCTTTAATATCATTGGCGTTGAACAGGTTCTTCTCCAGCTGGCCCATGGTTTCATTGGTGATGGTTTTGGAGATGGAAATAAAATCAGAACCTTCCTTGCGCTGGCTATCACTACCTAACAACTGCTGAATGTTGATGTACATTTGAATGGAGCACAACAACAACAATACG